>DATMXY010000140.1:0-8158 GCA_035561275.1 Anaerovoracaceae bacterium
GTTGGTTCTATCAACTGTGCTTCAAAAATCATTTCTATAAAGCCCTATGCTTGTTTATTCTTCGGTACCGGACTCCTCATTCGTCTTTTTCGAATTGACATACAGCTTTACCTTGTCGATGCGGCGATCCTTCACCGATTCGATCGTAAAGGTGCAGTTATCGAGTTCCACAACCCTTTCCTCCGTTTCATCCTCATCGGGAATTTCTCCCAGAAGGTCGATGATCAGTCCGCCGATGGTTTCATGCTCTTCCGATTCCAGATTGAGAAGAAGTTCATCGTTTAAATCGTCAATATAGTATTGACCGTCGATTAAGTACGTGTTTTCATCAAGCTGTTCCAGCTTGGCTTCGTAGTCGTCATACTCGTCGTCTATGTTTCCCATAACCTCTTCTATCAGGTCTTCTATCGTGACTATGCCGGAAAACCCGCCGTATTCATCGATGAGGATCGCGATATGAACCTTGGTTTCCTGCAATTCGCGGAACAGTTCGTCGATATTTTTGCTTTCCGGCACAAGGTAAGGTTTACGCAGCAGGTTCCTGATGTTCACATTTTCAAAGCCGTGCTTCCTCGCTTCGATCATAAAGTCCTTCATGTACAGGATACCGATGATATTGTCGGTGTCCCTTTCGTAAACAGGCACCCTGGCATACCGTTCCTCCAGCAGTTCGTCGACGTAATCGGGCAGGTTGTCGTTGATATTGATCATATAGACGTCGGTCCTGGGTGTCATGACCTCGTACGCCAGTTTGTCGTCGAATTCAAAAATACTGGTGATCATTTCTTTGCCGGTTTCCTTGATCAGGCCGGTTTCCTGGCCTACCTCAAGCAGGGACTTGATTTCTTCCTCTGAATACTGCTCCTCGATATTCGTGTCCTTCACGCCTGTGATCCGCAGCAGAAATGCCACCGACGCAGAAAGCAGCCAGACAAAAGGCTTTGCGACCTTGGAAATGAAAATGGTCGGCTTCACGCAGAACATGGCGATCCGTTCAGCGTACTGAAGCGCCATTCTTTTTGGATAAAGTTCTCCCAGGACAAGGGTAACGTATGACAGAATCAGGGTAACCCCCGTGACCGCGATCTGGGTCCCGTACGGAATACCGTGCTTTGAAAGGAATAATGCGATATCGTCCGCCATGGAAGTGGCCGCGACGGCGCTGGCCATAAAACCTGCCAGAGTGATCGCAACCTGGATTGTCGATAAAAATTTGTTTGGTTCCTCAGTCAGCTTTAATAAAAGCTTCGCTTTTTTATTGCCGTCCTGTGCAAGTATTTTAACCCTGTTTTTATTGACCGAAACAATGGCCATTTCTGCAGAAGCGAAAAATGCGTTTATCAATATGAGTAATGCCAAGAAAAGTAACTGCACTGCCAATGATATACTCGGGTCGGGATCCATTCGGATTTTCCTCCTTCTTTTGCTTGTTAATGCGCAAACTTGTCTACATTTTTGCGTTATACTGTATTGCCGATTTGGCGTTCTCGTTTATTATATCACTTTATTTCCGTTTGCGTAACATAAATTTTTCCAGAACCGGCCGTGACATGCCGATTTTGACGATCTGCTGCGGATGGGGCGCGGATTCGATGGGCTGATCCTCCTCATTCAGAAAGATTTCGATTTTTTGTGTGAAGTAATCAACGCCAGGACCGAATACCTCGATCTCGTCTCCAAGGCTCATCTTGTTTCGCTGCTCCACCGTCGCCAGACCGGTTTTTTCGTCATAGCTCCTGACCAGCCCCACAAAGGCATAGTCTCTCGTGTAGGCGCTGGTCTGATAGTTCTGGTCTCTGTTTGTGGGTTTATTGAAATAAAAGCCGGTGGTGAATTCCCTGTGGCTTACTTTTTTCAGCTCCGAAAGCCATTCCGGATCGAAGGAATACCCTTCCGGATCCGCGTAATACGCGTCGATAGCCCTCCGGTAAGCCCCGACGATCGTGGCCACATAGAAAATGCTTTTCATCCGTCCTTCGATCTTGTATGAGGAAAGCCCGGCCCCGACGAGTTCCGGGAGATGCTCTATCATGCACAGATCCCTGGAATTCATAATATATGTGCCCCTTCCGTCCTCTTCTACGGGGAAATATTCTCCCGGCCGCTGCTCCTCAATGAGGTAGTATTTCCAGCGGCAAGGATGGGCGCATTCCCCGCGGTTTGCGTCCCGCTCAATCATGAAGTTGCTCAGCAGACAGCGTCCTGAATAGGAAATGCACATGGCCCCATGGACAAAGCCTTCCAGCTCCATTGTATCCGGCATCCTTCTTCTCAGCTCCCTGATCTCCTCCAGGGTCAGTTCCCGTGCCAGTACGATCCGTTTTACGCCCTGGCTGTGCCAGAATTCGGCGGTCTTATAATTCGTCATGTTGGCCTGGGTGGAGAGGTGGATCTCCGTGCCGGGGATCGCTTCCCGGATCATCGTGATGACGCCCGGATCCGACGCGATAAAGGCGTCGATGGGAATCTCCTTCAGCCGGTCCAGGTATTGTTCCAGTTCGCCGATATCCTCGTTGTGTGCGAAGATATTGACGGTCATGTAGGCTCTTCGGCCTCTGTCATGGGCGTACTTTACGCCCTCTTTGATCTCTTCTTCCGTGAAATTCTTCGCCGCCGCACGCAGGCCGAACATTTCCCCTCCGAAATACACGGCGTCGGCTCCGTAATCGACGGCTATCTTCAATTTTTCCAGATCCCCTGCCGGAGCCAGCAGTTCTATTTTTTTCATTCAATCCTCTTTAACTGATATCATTATCGCTTCAATACGCTGACTGCGACGCCGTCTCCCACGGGAAGCAAAGCCGTGTCGGCGTCCTTTGATTTCGTGATGTATTTTATATATTCTCTCATATGCCTGACGCTTGTCTTCTGTCTTCTTTCCGTGATGTATTCATCGGAAGCGGTCCTCGCCTTCAGGAGCACGTTATCGGATACGATAACGGCTTCCTTCCTGCAAAGCGGGATGCAGCCGTCCCAAAATTCTTTATAGAGACTTTTCGCCGCGTCGATGAACACCAGGTCGAAGCCTTCGGAATCCACAGAATTTCCGGAGCCAGACTTCATGGCGCCTGCGAGCAGCTTCAGGCTGTCGACCGCGTCTCCCCGCAGGACCCTGATCCTCCCTGTCAGCCCGAACCGCTCCACATTTTCCAATGCCGACCGGTACATGGGCTCGCTCACCTCCAGGCTTACGACGAAAGCCTCAGGTACGGCTGTCGCAAAGCAGATGGCCGAATAGCCCACCGCGGTCCCGATTTCCAGGATGCGGTCCGGTTTTTTCATTCTGATGATGTTCAAAAGCAGCGCTTCCGTGTCCTTTGTTATGACCGGGATCTGCTGTTCCTCCGCATATTCTCTCAGTTTTCCGAGTTCTTTGGAAAGAGGCCGGTAAAACTCCTCCAGATATTCGGTTATCCTGTCGTTGGTGATATTCATATGGCTGCCAGGTCCATTTACCTTTCAAAGAACATGTTGTTGCAACTTAATCAATATACTTTGCCTTGTCTTTCAGAAATTGGTCATAGGTTTCGGAAAAGGCATGGGAGCCGTCTCCTTTTGCCAGGAAAAATAAATATTTCGTATCCGCCGGATACAGCGCCGCCTGGATGGATTCCGCTCCCGGGGACGCGATGGGTCCCGGCGGCAGTCCGGAAATCAAATAGGTGTTATAGGGCGACTCGATCTGGGTATCCGCAATGCTCAGCACAGGCTTCTGTTCGCCCAGAATATACTGGACCGTGGCGCAGGACTGAAGCGGCATTCCGATTTTCAGCCGGTTATAGAATACGCTGGCGATCACAGGCCTGTCCTCCGGCACCTGGGCTTCCCGCTCGATGATGGACGCCAAAGTGATAACCTCCCTGACGCTCATGCCGAGCTCCTGCGCCCTGGCGGCGGATTCCTCCGTAAACACCTTGCTGAATTGGTACAGCATTTTATCGATGATATCGTGTTCGTCTGCTTCGGCAAATATTTCATAGGTGTTTGGGAACAAAAATCCCTCCAGGCGCGTCGGTCCCGCGGGGGCGTCAGCCAGGAAATCATAGTCAAAAACACCGGTTTCAATTTCTTTCATAAATTCATCCGCATTGATGAAACCTTCCGCGGACAGCTTTTCCGTGACCCGTTTGACGTCATAGCCTTCCGGAACGGTGAACCGGACCGTATCCGCCTTCCCCGACAGCATAAGCTCCATGATCTCGTCCATGGTCATGCCAGGCGACAGGGAATAGTTCCCGGCCTGGTATTTTCCTTCATACCCCTCGTTCCTCGTTTGCAGCTTAAAGACCCAAACGCTGCTGATGAGGCCGTTTTCCTGCAGGATCTCAGCGATCTTTCCGGTTCCGGAACCTGACGGTATCGTGACCGAAACAATATCGGTACTGCCCGGAACGACGGGTTTGCTTTTATTATCCACATACATGGTATACAGAGATGAAGCCGCGATTACGATGATCCCGATCACAACGACGGCGCCGATCAGCAAACGTCCTCTGTTCTTTACCTTGTTACGTCTTGTACCCATTTGTTACCCCCATTTAATCGGACCAGCCGATAGGATCGCTCTGATGCGGCTTCAGGCAATTTCGGTCCAAAAAAATTTCGCAGAACAGATATCCTGCGAAATAGTCTCTTTATTTTGCTCTTGATAAATATTCACCTGTTCGGGTGTCAATCTGAATTATTTCGCCTTCTTCTATGAAGATCGGAACCTGTATCACTGCCCCTGTCTCAACGGTCGCAGCCTTTGTTACATTCGTTGCGGTGTCGCCTTTTACGCCCGGCTCTGTCTCAATGACCTTCAGGTTTACGAAGTTCGGGGGTTCTACCAGGAATGCGTTGTCCTTAAAGAACTTGATGGTCGCCATATCGTTTTCCCTGAGATAGAGAATCGCGTCCTCAACCTGGTCTTTCATCAACGGAACCTGGTCGTAGGTATCCTGATCCATGAAATAATAGAGTTCGCCGTCATTGTACAGGTACTGCATCGTCTTTGTCTCGATGCGCGCATTTTCAAATTTGTCATTCGGGTTGAACGCCTCTTCCCTCGTGGCGCCGGTCAGAATATTCCTGTACTTGGTCCGAACAAAGGCGGCTCCCTTGCCGGGTTTTACATGCTGAAAATCAAGGATTACATGGGGTTCTCCGTTGATTTCAAAGGTAATCCCCTTTCTAAAATCGCTTGCGTAAATCATATTTTTATCCCTCCATGATATTTCATTTATAGTATGATCAGTTCCTTCGCAGACTCAACTTTATTAATTATACCAAACTCTGTAACAATTGCCAAGTCTTCAATCCGTACGCCGAATTTGTCCGGTATGTAGATGCCCGGTTCGATGGTAACGACCATGTTTTCCGCCAGGATCTCCTCGCTTTTTGCATTCAGGGTCGGCGCTTCATGGACAAGTTTCCCCACTCCGTGCCCCAGTCCGTGGGGGAAATATTCGCCGTAACCGGCATTTGTAATGATATCCCTTGCCACCTTGTCGGCGTCGAAACAGCGTACCCCCGCTTTGATAAAGTCAATCGCGGCAAGCTGGGCTTCCAGCACGGTATCGTAGACCTTTCTCATCTCCGGCGTAACGGAACCGATGGCTACGGTACGGGTCATATCCCCGCAGTAGCCGTCAATGACCGCCCCGAAATCCAGGGTAAGGAACTCGCCCTTTTCAATGAGCTTATCCGTCGGTTCTCCGTGCGGCAGGCAGGACCGCTCCCCCGAAACGCTGATAGTGGGAAAGGCAAGGCCTTCCGCTCCGTTTTCGAAGAGAAACCGTTCAATCTCCGCAGCGACCTGCTTTTCGCTCATACCCGGCCTGATAAAGTCCAGGATGTGGGAAAAGCAACGGTCGCCCAGGGCCGCCGCCCTGGAGATGATCTCTATTTCTTTTTTGTTTTTTACAGGATTACTTTCCTTCAAATTTAATCACTTCCCCTAATATCGTGTAGACGTCGTTTACAAGCAGGGAAAATCTCTGCATTGCCTGGATATATTCAAATGCCAGCGGATCTTTCATGATAATCTGAGTGAGCGACTGAACCTGCGCGATCAGATCCTGGTTCAATTCCTCCCCCAGCATTTGCTTTGCCTGGATCTCAAACTGTTTGGACTGAAAATCATTGAGCATGGCGGCCAGCTCCTCGTTCCGGGAAGCGGCCTCTTTCATCCTTGCGTATTCTTTGTATTCAAAAGAATCTTTGATCGCCCTCGCCAGATTGTGGGCTTCGTCGTGTACGTTCATAGGATCCCTCCTTGCTTGTTAATTTTCCGAAAGACTTTGCCTTTTTGCCCCAAGCTTGCTTGGCTGGCAAAACGGACAGAGCGAACGAAGTGAGTCGGAGCAGACTTTGTCTGCGTTGTCACTGGCTCATTCGCAGTCGCTTACGTATTTCTGTATACGCGCGCTTCCTGCTCGCTCGCCGTTTCGCGTCTTTCGAAAAATTTCCTACGCAAACTGATTGCGAAACTGATGCTTTTACTTTTTAAAAAGTTATACTTCCAGGAAAATCGGCAGGATGACCGGACTTCTCTTCGTCTTTTCATAGATGAAGTTCTTCAGTTCATCCTTGACCGCATTCTTCAGGCCTGACCAGTCCCTCAGGCCGTCGCTGCAGCATTTATCCAGCCTGGCGGTGACCGCCATCTTCGCAGAGTTCATCAGGTCCTCGTTTTCCCGGACATAAACAAATCCCCTGGATATGATATCCGGGCCCGAAACGATCGTACCGGTGGCCTTGTCGATGGCGGCTACAACGATGATCAAGCCGGATTCGGAGAGCAGCTTTCTGTCCCTCAGTACGATATTCCCGACGTCTCCTACGCCGAGGCCGTCCACCAGAATCGCGGAAGCCGAAACTTCCTCCTTGGATTTCACCACGACGTCCTTCGTCAGATTGAGTACCTCGCCGTTTTCCAGAATAAAGATATTCCCCGGAGGCATGCCCAGGTGCTCTGCGATCAGCGCATGCTGTCGCAGATGTCTGTATTCCCCGTGGACCGGCATGAAATATTTTGGTTTGATCAGGGAGTGGATTAGCTTCAGCTCCTCCTCGCAGGCGTGGCCGGAAACGTGGATGTCGGCGATATCGGAGTAGATCACCTCGGCGCCCTTTTCAAAAAGCCTGTTTACAACGTTGGATATGGTCTTTTCATTTCCCGGTATCGGGCTGGAAGACAGGATCACCATGTCTCCCGGCTTGATCTGAACCGCCTTGTGATCCGATGAAGCCATCCTGGCCAGCGCGGACATGGGTTCGCCCTGGCTGCCGGTGGTGATGATCACCAGCTCTCTGTTCGGAATATTCTTGATCTTGTTGATATCCACAAGGGTATTTTCCGGGATCTTAAGATATCCCAGCTCGACGGCAAGGTTCACGACGTTCACCATGCTCCGTCCGGAAATAGCCACCTTCCTGCCGAACATGACGGCAGTATCGACGATCCTCTGTACGCGGTGCACATTGGATGAGAAGGTGGCGATGAGGATCCGCGCCTCGGAGCTGCGGAAGATATTCTCCAGTGTGACGCCGACGGTCCTCTCCGAAGCGGTATAACCTTTCCGTTCCGCATTGGTGCTGTCCGCCAGCATCAGGAGCACGCCCTTTTGGCCAAGGTCCGCAAGACGCTGGAAATTGATGGGTTCCCCGTCCACGGGGGTATAGTCGATCTTGAAGTCTCCCGTATGGAAGACGACGCCCGCGGGCGTTTCGATGGCCAGGCAGATAGAGTCGGCAATGGAGTGGGTCGTCCGTATGGTTTCGATTTTAAATTCTCCGATCTTCACGGTCTGGCCCGCCTTGATGTTATTCAGCTTCCCCTTGATGCCGTGTTCCTTGAGCTTGTTGTCCACAAGCCCGAGGGTCAGTCTGGTCCCGTAAATCGGGATATTCAGTTCCTTCAGCAGATACGGGATGGCTCCGATATGGTCTTCGTGACCATGGGTCAGAATCATTCCCTTTACTTTATCCCGATTTTTGATTAAATAGCTGAAATCGGGAATCACAATGTCAATTCCGAACATTTCATCATCAGGAAACGACAGCCCGCAGTCAACGATCATAATGTCATTCTTGTATTCCAATATGGTCATATTTTTTCCGATTTCGTTCAGACCACCGATTGGAATCACTTTTACTACGCCGATCCCTTTATTTG
>DATMXY010000141.1:0-2698 GCA_035561275.1 Anaerovoracaceae bacterium
GTTCGGCTCCGTAAGCCCAAACACATGGATCGGAATGTTGTTGTCCCTGCACAGCGACGCCGCGGTGGAATCCATTACTTTCAAGCCTTTTTCCAATACTTCCCGGTGGGTCAGCTCCGTATAGCGGATGGCATTCGGATTCTGCTCGGGATCATCCGAGTAAACCGCGTCCACCTTTTTTGCCAGCAGGATGATATCCGCTTCGATCTCCGCCGCCCGCAGCGCCGCGGTGGTGTCCGTTGAGAAGAATGGGTTTCCGGTACCTGCCGCAAAGATAACGACGACATTTTTCGAGAGGTGCGCCATTGCGCGCCTTCGGATATAAGGCTCCGCCACCTCTTTCATTTCAATGGCGGTCTGTACCCTGGTCGGCACGCCAATGGCTTCAAAGGCGTCCTGAAGAGCCAATGAATTGATTACCGTAGCCAGCATGCCCATGTAATCCGCGGTCGCGCGGTCCATGCTCTTACTGGTCCTGCCTCTCCAGAAATTACCGCCTCCAACGACCACCGCCACCTGAACGCCAAGTTCGACCAGCGCCTTTACCTGCTTTGCGACCATGCTGAGCATATCTTCGTTCAATCCGAATTTTGCCTCGCCGGCCAGCGCTTCCCCGCTGATCTTTAAAACGACTCTTTTATACTTTGGCTCCATACCCGTGTCCCTTCATGCTTGTTAAAATTCCGCATTGCGGTGTTTTGTTAATTTAAAGGACACTAATTTTTAGTGTCCTTTTATTATACCATATTTTGACTAGTTGTTCATCTGTTTTGCTACTTCTTCCGCAAAATTTTCTTCCTTCTTCTCGATACCCTCTCCGACTTCGTACCGGACCATTTCGACGACTTTGACCGTCTTTCCGATGGTTTTGGCGGAATTGTCGATATACTGGCAAACGCTGATTTCTCCATCCTTGACAAATTTCTGTTCGATGAGGCAGGTTTCCTTCAGCTCTTTTTTCAGCCGGCCGGTAACCATCTTTTCCACAATATCTGCCGGCTTGCCTTCGTTCAGCGCCTGCTGGATCAGGATTTTCTTTTCGTCTTCGATGTAATCCGGGTCGACGGAGGACTCATCGATGAATTTGGGGCTCATGGATGCGACCTGCATCGCCACGTCTTTGCCCAGTACGCTGATTTCATCGAAGGAAGCGTCCGTCTTGAATCCCACGATAACGCCGATCTTGCCGTTTCCGTGGGTATATCCCACATAGACGACGCCCGGTGTCTCAAATTTTTCAAATCTTCTGATATTCATATTCTCGCCGATTTTTGCGATCTTATTGTTTAAAGCGTCCTTAACGGTCCCCTCTTCTTTATAAGGGAGCGCCAGGAATGCTTCCATGTCGCCTGTGCCTGATTCCAGCGCCTTGCCGGCCAGCACGTCAACAAATTCAATAAATTCTTCGTTTTTTGCCACAAAGTCAGTTTCCGAATTGACCTCGATGATCGCCGCTTTCTTCCCGTCTGCGGAAAAAGCAAGCTTCACCAGACCCTGGGACGCGACTCTGCCGGCTTTTTTCGCAGCCTTGGCGAGGCCTTTTTCTCTCAGCAGCTCAATCGCTTTTTCCATATCTCCACTTGTTTCAACAAGTACATTTTTACAATCCATCATGCCTGCGCCTGTTCGTTCGCGCAGTTCTTTCACCATACCGGCGGTTACTTCCATTTTCGTATGTCCTCCTGTTTCTTTGCTTGTTAATTTCGCGTAATGCTGTTTATTCCGCTTCCTCTTCCAAAGGCTCGTCTTCTTCAGCAAGCGCTTCTTCCGCTTCCGCAAAGCTCTCGCCCTGGTTGGACTCGATGATGGCGTCGGCCATCCTGCCTGCGATCAGCTTAACGGCTCTGATGGCGTCGTCATTGGCGGGAATGATATAATCTACATCATCGGGGTCGCAGTTTGTATCCACGATGCCGATGATCGGAATTCCTAAAATCCTTGCTTCCTTGATGGCGATCCTTTCCTTCTTGGGATCGACGACGAACAATGCAGCGGGCATCCCCTTCATGTCCTTGATACCGCCGAGGAATTTTTCAAGCTTCTCCAGTTCCAGCCTGAGCTTGATGACTTCCTTCTTGGTCAGCGCTTCAAAGGTCCCGTCGGTTTCCATATTCTTAATGTCATTGAGCCTTTTGATCCTGCTTGAAATGGTCTTGTAGTTGGTCAGCATGCCGCCGAGCCATCTTTCATTGACAAAGAACATGCCGCATCTCTTTGCTTCGTCTGCGATAGCGGCCTGAGCCTGTTTTTTGGTTCCGACGAAAAGGATCGGCCGGCCTGTCGCGGCAACTTCTCTCATGAAGGCATACGCTTCATCGATTTTCTTTACGGTCTTCTGCAGGTCGATGATATAGATCCCGTTTCTTTCCGTAAAGATGTACGGCGCCATTTTGGGGTTCCATCTTCTCGTCTGATGTCCGAAATGCACGCCTGCTTCAAGCAACTGTTTCATTGAAATAACTGCCATAAATTTTTACCTCCTGGTTTTTCCCCTCCACCGTGCCGTCCGGTACTAGCTCGCCCAATTTGCGATGCAAATTGCCGGCGAACTTATGCAAAGAAATCACAAATCTTGATTTGTAGATTTCCCCTGCCAAAATGACCATTTTAGGCACCCATTTTCCGTAACACGGTGTGCGAATTAATTTTTTAATAGTAATATGCCATTTTTGCGACATATCCTTGAATACTATACACT
>DATMXY010000142.1:0-2361 GCA_035561275.1 Anaerovoracaceae bacterium
ATGATTGAGAAACAAGATGATATCTTCTTTTCTGTCTCTGAGGGGAGGCACGATCAGCGATACGGTATTGAGCCGATAGTATAAATCACGCCGGAAGCGCTTCTCCTCGATCATGCTTTCCAGCGGCTGGTTGGTCGCCGTAACGATCCTTACATCTACGGAAACCAATCTTTCACTGCCGATTTTTTCAATTTCACTTTCCTGAATCGCTCTCAGAAGCTTTGTCTGCATCGTAATCGGCATGTCCCCGATCTCGTCGAGAAACAGAGTGCCGCCGTTGGCCAGTTCGAACTTACCCATCTTACCTTTTAATTTAGCGCCCGTGAAAGAACCACCCTCGTATCCAAACAGTTCGCTTTCGATCAGATTATCCGGAATTGCCGCACAGTTTACAACGACGAAAGGTTTATCCGAACGCGCGCTTTTACTGTGTATATACTTGGCAAGGATCTCCTTGCCAACTCCGTTTTCACCCCGGATCAGGACCGGGACGTCGGTTTCGGCGACAATGGCGGCCTTTTCCATCAGCTTGAGGAAGTTCGGGCTCTGGCCTACGATGGAGGAAGGGTGCCGATTGTTTTCCGGCTTTAGCTGTTGCCTCAGATAGATGACCTCGGAGCAGGCTTCCTCCACTCTGTTCTGAAGCTCCTCTATCGTCGTGTCGCTGAAAATGGAAACGGCGCCTTTTTGATGTGCTTTCACATAAATAGGATAGATGATCCCGGAAACATTTTTGTCGATGGTTTCCAGGTACTTTCTTTTCAATTCTATTTTTTCTCCGGTCTTGATACAGCTGAAGATCGAGGAATTCGGGGTGAGATTGTCGATATGATTCCCAATGATCTCTCTCAGCGGCCTTTCCAGAAGGCTTGCGTATTCCTGGTTGGCGAAAAAGACAATGCCGTTGTTATCGATGGCAACGATTCCCGTCGGCAGCATCTCCAGAATTCCGCAGATCTGGAACAGGGGATCGGACTGAAGAACCCGAATCAGCTTGTCTCGTTTTATATGGCCGGTCACATGATCGCTGTCGTCTGTTACGGAAATATCGTCGGGGAAAGCGCGCAGCCGGTCTGTGCCCAGCGAATACAGCTCCTCGTCAAAGCGGAGGCCGTCCCGGGCGACCTCATTTGACAGCCGCTCATCCATAATCTCACGTATCTTCATCTGAAACCTCCCGAAAGGCAATGAAACAATGAAACTTTTCCATGGGACATTATACCATAAAAAAATCAGAGCTGTAAAAACTGCAGGTATTTTTGCGGTATCGATCGAGCAATTGACAAATTTATTCATTTTCCATTAAGATATAGATACTATAGTGAACGCAAAGCGGCCCGGCCGAAAGAGGTGTGCTGTGAAAATCGAAGAAATCATGAATTCCGAAATCATAGATAAAGGTAAAATTGAGTACGGGATAAACGGCAAGGACGTAGAGGTGATGCCCGACCACAAGCATATGTTCAATATACTGAAAAATCATGAATTTGTTTCCATTGAACCGGTCTATATTGAGAAGACAAAAAAATATATATCCGGAAGAATCGAGCCCATATTTTTACACGGCAGCTTTCTCGGAGCGGCTTACATTTTCAGAGACGACACTTTATACAAAGAGCTGATCGCAAAAATGGAACGGGCCAATCAGGTAGTATTGGATTTGCAGCAGCAGGTCAGGAATCAGGAAATCATTGATAAGCATAAAATAATCGGCAAAAGCGTGATATTTACAAACATGCTGACGCGCGCAACAATTGTTGCGGGTACGGACGTGCCGGTGCTTATTACAGGCGAAAGCGGCGCCGGCAAAGAGATGATAGCAAAATATCTTCATGACAGAAGCAGCCGCGCCGGCAAACCGTTCATTACCGTAAATTGTGCGGCGATCCCCGAAACGCTGATTGAGAGCGAGCTTTTTGGATATACGGAAGGCGCCTTCACTGGAGCAAAGGAAAAAGGGAAAATGGGCAAATTCGAAATGGCTGACGGAGGGACCCTTCTGCTTGACGAGATTGGAGATATGCCGCTGATGATGCAGACGAAGCTTTTACGCGCGATCCAGGAGAAGGAAATTGAAAAAATAGGCAGCGAAAAGAAAGTTGCCGTCGACGTCAGGATTATTACCGCGACAAACCAGAGCCTGGAAGAATTGATCGAAGAAAAAAAGTTTCGTATGGATTTATTTTATCGAATCAATACGGCAGAAGGACGTTTTACAGAAAACTGGAGAAATACGGAATTTTGGAATAAACAGAATGAAAGGATCCTAAATTCCAGGGTGCATTTTGTACTGACAATTCCACCGGGAGCAGTGCCTGATGCGAAGTGTGCAAAATTTCAATTAATGTGTATCTGTTCTGA
>DATMXY010000143.1:0-4857 GCA_035561275.1 Anaerovoracaceae bacterium
CGTATAATTATGCGCATAATTGTCGTTTTAATATGAATATTATGAATAATTTCACGCATTACTTGAAATTTTGCACGGCTGGTGTTAATTTATCACGTCATTGCCTAAAACACTGCACACTTTGCCTTAGGGGTGTGCAAAATCAGCGTCCGCTCCGTGGAGGTAGTGCTGTAAAATGACTTCAGTCTTTCGGGAAAGCGGCTTGAAGGTCTGCATTATAGCGGAAAGGTGTTTTTTTGTATAACAACTCGACGCGAACCCGCACAGCGGGTTGTTTTTTGTTTCGCACGCTCTGCGTGCTCAACAGGCTAAGAAGCCTAAAATAAACGGGATGGGTGTTCTACCTATCCCGTTTAGTATCTTATATAATTGGTTCTTTATAGATATTTTCCAGATTAAATTTTCTGATCCTTTTCCTGACGACCTCCGGGTCCGTGGTATACAACCCTTTGTCCTGCATCCTTTGGAAGAACTCCGAACCGGCAAAGGTGTAACGGGTCATCAATCCGTCCTCCGTGCCGATCCTTTCGTTGGCATAGGAGATCAAATCTCCGATGGCGATCTGATTCGGCAGTTCCAGCGGCCGGATCCCCTTTAAGTATCTGACGCTGTTGTGGCCCGCCAGGGTCCCTGTGGAAATGGCTTCCGTACACCCTACGAAAAGCCCTGATTTTTCGCCGCCGCACAGGAGGTTTTCTACCCCGGTCACCCGCATCTGGTTGTCGCGTTCCGCGACGGAAAGATAACGGATGGAATTCCCCTTGCCTCCGGCGTAGGGATCTGCGTACCTGGCGTTTTCAAAGCCCGGCACCTGTCTCAGCTTCTCCAGCGGAAAGAAGGGCGTCATGATCTTCGCGTAGCCGGTATCCAGCAAAACGATATTCTCAGCGTACTCATCCAGAGCGTATTGCTGGCAGACCTTCAGGTCCAGCTTTTCTTTCGCGACTTCCTCCTTTTTTAACGGGATTACGGCGACGCCTTTTTCATTGAGCTCCCGTTGAATTTCATCGGAAAGGGAGGACTTTTCCAATTTTCCGGAGCCGCTGAAGGCTCCGAAGGCTCCGTCTTTGCGCTGGCCCATTATGTCGTTTTTCCCGGCCTTCTGCGTGATGCTGACCCTGGGCCCGAAAGCGGGGCATCTCAGGATGCACATGCAGCATCCGTTTCCGTAAGTAAGACAGTTTCCCATGGGGCCTGTCGATCCGGTGCATTCCACGAATACATCTCCATCGATTACCGTGTTGTCTGCCAGAATGATCCCTTTCAGCACCCGGCTGCCCCCCTGCGTCTTGAGGGGTTCCATCACCACGTCGACAGCCCGGGCGATGGTTTTGATTTCGACGCCTTTTTCCCGAAGCAGCCGCCGGACCTGGGGCTCCACCTTTACGACGTCATACAGGCTGGCGTGCCTGTGTCCCGGAAAATCGACGTTGACATGCCTGGAAAATTTATCGGTGATCCCAAACAGCTCGTCGGCTCCCAGCGCTATATTTTCTTCAGCGGCAGTGTACCTGCCGTTGTTCCTCATGATTCCTCCTACATTGCCAAGTCCAAGAAGCATATCCGTCTTTTCAACCAAAGTTACTTCCGCCCCGGCTTTCCTGGCTGCCAAGGCCGCGGCAATTCCGGACCATCCGCCTCCTATGACTACAACCCTGTTCATTATAAATTGCCTCCATTGATCAGAATGATTTTCGGTTAGTTCGGCAGAACCTACTCATCAGCATATTCTATGGGACAATGAAATGATACATGGCAAAAAGATTTTCCTGACGGGTCAGTATTCCTCAACTTTCACCCCGGAGACGCCGTTCAAAGCGGAAATTTCCGCAAGAAACCCGTCGCAGTCTATTTTTTTCCGGGACTTGTTGAAGCCGAATTTCAGTGACACCTGATAAACCGCTTTATCGTCCTGCGTTCCCTTATCTGCGATGTCCACGTCCTTTAAAACCATATCATAGCGCGGAGCGATCTGTTTGACTCTGATCAGGGAAAGAGATATTTCGGTGCATTCCAGCTCCAGCCGGATCCCTCTGAATTTTACCTTTGAAAATCTCTTTTCCAGATATTCAAAAATCGTGAGGGTAAGGATGATGGCGATGAGGCCGATGACAGCCGCTTCGTAAAACCCGCCTCCTGCGGCCAGGCCGAGACAGGCCACCGCCCACAGACTGGCAGCCGTGGTCAGGCCTCTTACGGAGATGCCGTCCCGGAGGATGGTCCCGGCGCCAAGAAAACCGATCCCGGATATGACCTGGGCGCCCAGGCGTGTCGGATCCAGGTTTGTGACACCGGCATATTTGTCAAGAGACATCTCCCCCAGCAGCATCACCACGGCGGCGCCCACCGCAACCAGCATATGGGTTCTCAGCCCCGCGGGACGGTTGCTTTTTTCCCTTTCCCAGCCTATGGCGCCGCCGATTGCCATGGCAAGGGCAATTCTTAAGATCATTTCTGGTACGGTCATATTGATCCTCCTTTCGCGGGTATTTTCAAATCGACTTGTTAAAACCGTCGTTCATCAGTATATGTCTTTATTGTTCAAAGTATAACATAGAAAGTTAACCTTTGCATGGACAGACATAAAACGACGGCAGCCGGCTGTATTTCCCATACAGCCGGCCGCCGCTTTGATCCGGAGTTCTATATTTATTGATCTAGGTAAGCCAATTTTGCTGGAGAAGGGCTGTTTCCTTATAAGTTGAACAGTCTTTTCACCAGCGTTACCGCAGACGCAGCGTCTTCCGAATAGCCGTCGGCCCCGTTTTCAAGAGACCACTTTTCAAAGACGGGAGCGCCGCCGAAAATGATCTTAACATCTTTCCCGAAATCGGCTTGCTTCGCCAGATAAGCTACTTCCGGCATTACCGGCATCGTTGTCGTAAGAAGCGCGGAGCAGCCTATGACGTCCGCCTTGTGTTCCTTTGCGGCTTTTATGAATTCGGCGGCAGGCATGTTGACGCCGATATCGACGACCTTGAACCCGGCGCCCTCAAGCATCGTTGCAACCAGATTTTTGCCGATGTCGTGGATATCTCCTTCAACGGTACCGATGACGACCGTTATATTGCCCGAGCCCCCGTCCTCGCCTTTCAGCAGCGGTTTCAGGAGGGCCAGGGCTTCCTGCAGGCACTCAGCCGACATGAACACCTCCGGCAAATAGATATCCCCATTTTTGAAAAGGACGCCTACACGGTCCATTCCATTGATCAGTCCGTCTTTTAAAATCTCGTTGGCGCCGTATCCCTCGTCAAGCGCTTGCTGTACCAGTTTGACAGTGGCGCTCGGGTCGTATTCCAGCAGCGAGCCTGCCAGCTCCTCCATGATTTCAGCCATATTTTCCTCCTTTTGAAGCGGTTATTCCGCAGAGCCCTCCGCAGCCTTCTTGTATGAATATTTTTCGGCAAGGAATTCTTCGCTTGCGCCCGCGGCCAGATACCACGCCATTTTATGCTTTCTGAAGTTAAAGTAGATCGCAAGGAAAACGGCGACTGCGATGAGGATCGTTACGATCTTGAGGTTGCCGGGAGCCGAAAAAGCCTTATAGGCCAGATAAAGTACAGGGTTCGTTCCTACCGTCCAGGAAGCGACGCCCAGCCCCTGCGCCACCGCGTCGGAAACCGTTGAAAGTTTGTCTGCTACTCCGGCGCTGATGGCCGCCTGGGTGAAGGCGCTGCTCACATCGGAGTTCAGGATATTTGCGAAGGAGAACCAGACTGTTCCGGCTATGACGGTGGTCAGGATGTTTCCTCTGAATACGACGATGAGGCCCGCCGTCATAAACGGCATCGCGGGGATATCCGCCAGCATGAGGATCTGATTTCCCGGCATGATCAGCGAGATAAAGAACACGATGGGGATCAGGATCAAAGCCGCTGTCAGGTTTGCGCTCTCGCCGAAGTAGATGGCCGGATCCATGGCGATATGGAATTGTTCTCTTTTCGATTTGTTGCTTTGGATCCTCTTATTCATGGCCTGGCTCAGCGGGATAAGGCCCTTGACGAACAGGCCGGAGACGTTGGGATAAATCACCATTACGCCGGCAACCGTAAGTACGACGGAGAAGATTCCCGACCAGCTCGCCGCTTCTCCCAATCGATTCAGGGATCCCAGCAATGCGATGAGCAGGCCCACCATGAGCCCGATTGCAAGAGGCTCTCCCCAGAACCCGAATTTTTCCGTCAGGCCTTTTATGTCATAATTATACTCTTTGACGTTCAGCTTCTTGAGCAGCCATCTCACGATCATCGCAAAGGGCGCTCCTCCCTGGGGAACGCTGGTGAGGGTTACGTTTTCATAGCCGTAATACTCCTGAAGCGACGGCGCGATGATGTCCGCGATGAGAAGCACGATCAGGTTCATGAACACCGCGGCGGCAACGCCCAGCACGAAGCTTCCGGTCACAAACTGAACAATGATGGCCCAGAACACGAACTGGTAATAATTCCAGATATCGGTGGGCTGGAAAGTGTCGGTAAGCTTGAGCGAGAAGAGCAGGAGATTCAGCCCGAGGCCTAAAACGAGGTACAGGTACCCCAATTGGTTTGAGTAAACGATAACCGCCGCACCCTGCCAGCCGACGTCGATGAACGGCAGCGAGATACCGGCATTTTGAGCCATGCCTGTTACATAGGGCGCAATCCCGCCAAGCAGTATGCCTAACAGCGCATTGAACATCGTAAGCCCGACTGCCATAAAAAGCGCTCCCTTAATGGACTTCTTAAAATCGACTCCCATGAAAAGGCTGATGATGAAGATTACGAACGGAACCACCACGACGGTCCCAAAGAGCCCCATGATTGAGTTGATCGAAGATCCAAGATCAAAAAGAAATTGCATATTCTTCCCTCCTAAAAT
>DATMXY010000144.1:0-12798 GCA_035561275.1 Anaerovoracaceae bacterium
TTTTACCTCTACCAGCACTTCTGACATTCTATTTACCTCTCGCTGAAACAATAGCAAGCAACCCAATGCTCGCCGCCTGCCGATATCTGTTCGGGGTTTTTTACAGTGCAAATATCCATTTTGTATTTGCACCTCGGATGGAACGGGCAACCGGGAAGCAGATCCTGCGCATTCACCACAGTTCCGGGAATGACGTTTAAGGGCTGCCTTTCTTCGGTAAGGCGGGGAATCGAATCAAATAAACCCTTTGTATAGGGATGTAGCGGGTTTTTGAAGACCTCTCTTACCGTCCCGCATTCGATGATGCGTCCGGCATACATCACAGCTACGCGATCGCACAACTCCCCCACGATACCCAGATTGTGCGTGATCATCAAAAGCGAAGAGCCGAATTCCTTTATCAGCTTCTTGATAAGCTCCAGAATCTGCGCTTGTATGGTGACATCCAAAGCCGTTGTAGGCTCATCCGCAATAATGAGCTTTGGGTCGCAAGCGAGTGCGGATGCAATGCCAACGCGCTGGCGCATTCCGCCGGAAAACTGGTTGGGATAGTCGTTTAAGCGTTCCCTGTTGATGCCGACCACCTCCAGCATCTGGCAGCATCTTTCTTTTTTTTCACTCCTGCTCATCCTTTTATGGTTCTGCAGCACCATTCCTATCTGCTCACCTACGGTAAATACGGGGTTTAGCGATGTAAGCGGATTCTGGAATATCATGGCGATGCTTTCGCCCCTCAGATTCATCATCTTTTTCTCGGAAGCCTTTAATATGTCGGTATCCTCAAAAGCGATGTCGCCGCTTACGATTTTGGAGTTGTGCTTTGGCAAAAGGCGAAGTATAGATAGTGCAGTCGTGGTTTTTCCGGCTCCGCTCTCCCCAACAAGCCCCATGGCTTCGCCCTTCCGCATGGAAAAAGTGACTCCGTTTAAGGCCTTTGCGGTCGATTTTCCGACTTTGTATTCCACATACAGGTCGTCGATCTCCAATAGATTTTCCATTACTTATCCTCCAATTTCAAATCGACGTGTTCGATTTGTTCAAATGCCGACGGTGAAAGGCGACGCCTGTAAAATCTTTACGGTTGCATCCGAAGCCGTAAGAGAAAGTGTTTTATTGAGAGCTTCCTCAAGCTTATCGGTAAACATGATCTCAGGCGGCATATAATCCTTTATCTCATTGATATCCAGATTGTGGCTGTAGAAAATTACGTTTACTTCCTTGCAGACGTTTTTCATCCCGCGCTTCATCGCTTTGCAGTATTCATCATCCATCTGCGTAAGGATATGGGTGCCCATCCCCTCTGGGCATGCGGATACCCAAAGTATCGTGCCTCCTGGTTTAACAAATGCCACGGAAGGCAGCAACCCCTTTATTGATTGGAACGCATCCACGTCCAGCGGATTCGAACAGGCTACGACCAGATCCGCTTTTTTGCCTATCGGTACGTAGTAAAGCCTTTTACCCTTTTTCATACCTTCCCGGTGTGCCAGTATGGGGTCTCCGGATACCATATCCGCAAGTGCTCCATCGTGTCCGATAAGTCCGGATATGTTAAAGCGGTAATTGGTCATGGAAACCGCCTCTTCCATATCAAGCCGCATGGGCCGTATGGCGTCCCCGGTAAAGTCAAGATCCTGATCGATCTGCGTATGGTTATGTCTGATCGTATCAAACCCCGCGATACCCGGAAGCAGCAGCTTGGCGCCCCCGCCGAAGTGCACCGAACCATGCGGCGCGATCCCGCCGATACCGATCATGAGGTCACACGCGCATGCCTCCGCATTGAGATATACCGGCGTGCCTCTGGAAGTCGTTCCGATGTATGCAAGGCTTTCTCTGCACAGCACTTTGTGCTCTATGACGCGCACTTTGTTCAACGCCTTCGCGCTGATTTTTTTTGCGATATCTTCACGGGTAGTAGGCCGGTGCGTCGCCGAAGCGCCGATCATCAAAATATTACCAGATCGGATACCGGCCCGTTCAAGCTCGGACAAAGTAAAATCGACCGCCGTTTTCAGGGGCGTAAACCGGGTGTGATCCTCGAGTATGATGGCGACCTGCGAAGCCTTTCTTGCGAGCTCATACAGGGTGGGCGACCCGATGGTATTTTGTATGGATCTTATAATGTCGTCATCGCTCATGGCGGGAAAGGAATTACTGACCGTTTCCACGCGCCAGGTTTCCGGAAAAGGCAGGCAGATACCGCTGTCTGCACCCTTGCCGTATGCAGCGTAATATTTTTTTATCGTCATCTTTTCACCCCGGAAACCAATCTCGCTATATTGAGACCCAAAATCTTGGCTTTCGATTCCTGCGGGATTTCCGCACTCGTCACCTTGACTATGTTATATGCCACGGACAGCAGCGGCACATCCGAGCCCCAGATGATACGCTCGTCTCCTATCACCCTCACCGCTTCCTCCACCATGCCGAGGTCCATGCCCGAACTGGTGGTGTCCAATATGAGCCTGGGCCTTCTTTTTGCGACTGCGATCGCCGTATGCCACATGCCGTGCGCGATCTGCGTGGAGCCCATATGCGCCATCATCAGTTGAAGTTCGGGGAACCGCCCGCAGACGACGTCGCACTGCTCCGGTGAAGAATGCGCTAAAACAGGGATATTATGTTCCGCAGCGAATTCCAGTACGGGGTCCATATATTCGTCCGCAATGGAAATGTAGGATTCATAACTGCCGATACCCTGCGTATGGCTGTATATCTTCAGACCGTGGAACCCATACTCCAGAAAACAGCGCTTTAAATGTTCTATGATTTTTTTCCCGTGCCGCGGCGAAGGTATCGTCGCGTACGCGAGTACCTTATCCGGGTATTTTCTCATTCCTTCGAGTATCTGTCGGTCTCCGGTCTCAAAGTCGTAAGCAAGCGATGTGGTGGATGTACAGAATATCTTATCGATCCCGTTGCGGTCCGCCATCTCCAATGCCGATTCAAAATCATTGGACATTGTCAGTTTACCGCACATGAATTTTCCTATATGTACATGTCCGTCAATGATCATTTTTTCTCCTCCTACTCCATTTGCTGCAGGCCGAGCAGCTTTTCCGCATTGCCGCCGAGTATTTCTTCCTTGCATGTATCGCTGACAAGCGCCTCTTTGACCTTCGCCGTACCGCAGGCGGGTATCTGCATGGGCGCGCATGTGCCTGCTATGATACGGTCTTCGCCGATCCTCTCTGCAAGGTGCTCTATACTGTTCATAAAAGTCAAGGCGGAGGTGCCGATATAGATGTGTTCCGCCTGTTCCGCCGCTTCGACGGCCGAAGAAAATTCGTTGTAGTTGATGCAATCTATCACGATGGGCACATCCCTGTACTTCAGAGCGAAATTGACGACATCGGCCATCGGCAACACGCTGAAATACCAGTTCATGAAAAGCCTGACCGGAATGCTCAGGCAATACCCGAGTTTCGCAGCCGTTTTGACCAATTTATCCACCTCATTGTTGTACAGGGACATCAGAGGATAGGAATGGTTGAACGGGTAGAGCTTCAATATCTTTGCCCCGGAATCGCGGCACTCCTTCAGATACGTTTCGTTATTCAAATCTGAATAAGGGTTCACCGTGATCGCGGGTATCAGTCTGTCGGGATATTTCCTTGCCGCTTCGAACATTTCCTGATTTCCCGTCTCCACATCGTCGAACAGGCATCTCAGCGAGAGCACCACCGCCCGATCGATACCGTCCCTGTCCAGCAGCGCCACCAAACCTTTCCCGGTTGGCTCGGCATACTTGTTCTCCCAATAGGGAAAACATCCTATGTATGCATTAAAATCGATTTTCAATATCATTCACTCCTTTTGTCTGTAAAGCAAATATTGCCGGCTATAAGCTTATTTCCTCATTTTAGGATCCAACGCGTCGCGCAATCCGTCTCCCAGAAAGTTGAACCCCAGGACCGTGATCATCAGGGCAATCCCCGGAACCAGCACCACCCAGGGAGACGTGGTGATATACGCCCTTCCGTCAGCGATCATCGTGCCCCAGGAAGGCGTGGGCGGAGGCACGCCCAGCCCTAAAAAGCTCAGGCCCGCTTCCATCAATATCATGAAGCCTAGCTGCTGGCTGATCAAAATCAACAGCGGCGTTAGTATATTGGGAAATATCTGCCGGAACATGATCCACGTGTCGGAGGCCCCCAAAGCTCTGGAAGCCGAAATGAACTCCATTTTCCTGATGATGAGCACATTGGAGCGCACCACCCTTGCGTATTGCACCCATGAAGTTATGATCAGCACCAATATCAGGTTCCTCAGATCTGTTCCCAGTACGGCGACTACGGCGACGGCCAGCATCATGGAAGGTATGGATAGCTGCACATCGCTCAAGCGCATGATGATATTGTCTTTCAAGCCTCCGTAGTATGCCGCAACGATCCCTAAAATCACACCGATGGCGGCCGATGCGGAAACAGATATGAAAGCCACGCTGAAGGATATCCTGCTTCCGATCAAAAGCCGGGTCAAAATATCCTGCCCCAAAGGATCGGTCCCCAATATATTTCCGCTCCAGCCGTTACTGAACCACTCGGGCTGTAAAAGCCTCTTTGCCAGATCCGCTTTTTCAGGATCGTGGACAATGATATATGGCGATATAATCGACAGTGTAATCAGTATAAGGATAATAATGCCGCCGATGACGAAGAATTTGCTGTGAAGCAGTCTGAGCATTATTTCTTTGAATACGTTTCTCTTTTTCATAAAACCACCTGTGTATAATAAAACTGAAAACCCCGATTGTAATAAACCTGGTCTAAGCCTCCAACTTGATCCTCGGATCGATGAAGGTATACAGGATATCGACCAACAAATTCACAAAGACGAACATGGTGGAGATTACGATCATCAGGGATTGCACCAATTGGAAATCCCTGTTGTTGATAGCCTGGAGGCACAGCATGCCGATACCCGGCCAATTGAAAATCTGTTCGGTAACGATCGCGCCTCCGAGAAAGGTGCCTATCTGTATGCCGACCACCGTTATTACGGGAATTAACACGTTTTTCAGTGCATATTTGAAAATAATCTTATATCTTGGAAGGCCTTTGGCGTAAGTGGCTGTGATATAATCCTCCTGGAGCACGTCTATCATTCCGGCCCTCGTCATCCGGGTGACCAGGGCCGCGAGAGGCGTTCCCAGGGTGATGGCGGGCAAGATGAGATTGCCGAAGCCTCCGATGCCCATGGCTGGCAGCCATCCCAGCCATACCGAAAATATGAGTATGAGCACGATCCCGACCCAGACCGGCGACATGGACTGCCCGAGCACAGCCACGAACATTGCGCCGAAGTCTACTACGGATCCTCTTTTAATACCTCCCAGTACACCCAACGGTAAGCTGATGCACAGGGAAACAAACACCGCGGCCAGGGTCAGCGTCACTGTTGCCGGCAGCCGCTCGCCTATCAGTTGTGCGTTGGGTTTGTTAAATGAATAGGATGTCCCAAGATCACCCTGAACCAGTTTTATCATATAATTTCCGTACTGTTCTATAAGAGGTTTATCGAGCCCCATTTCTACCTCTTTGGCCGCTATCTGGTCATCCGTCGCTCCTTGCGGCAAAAGCAGCCGTGCCGGATTGCCTGGTGCAAGATGGATCAAAAAAAAGGTCAGTATCGACACGCCTATTAGAATAAATACGGTATATCCCAGCCGTTTTAATATGTACGATAACATTGGTCTTTTGCTCCTTCGTTCGTGTAGATATAGTGCCGTCTCAAGCAGTCGATGTGAGGCGGAAAAGTTTATACGGTTTCCGCCGCACACGGCCGTTTGAGCAGTGATTACTGGGCTATATATGCGTGGGAGAAGTCTATGATCTTGTCTTTATACACGACATCACCTTGTATCTTCTTGTTCTTTACCACGACATTTTCAATGCCGTATACGAACAGGTGGGGGGCGTTTTCATCCGTTATTATCTGGAATATCTCCTCAAGCTGCTTGTCGCGCTCAACAAGGTCGGTCTGCGTGATCACCTTCAAAATCTTGTCGTTTAAGTCTTTGTTGACATATCCGCTCTTCATGGTGTCGCTGACAATGCGCTGGTTCAGGTAGAGTATGGGGTCTCCGCCGACGTGTGCGCAGCCGGTATAGTAAATGTCGTATTGCCCTCCGGCGCGGCGGTCTGTAAATGTCGCCCCGTCGATCATTTCGATGCTTACATCGAATCCGATCTCGGTCAGGCAGCTTGATATGTACTGCAGCACCTCGCTTGTACGGGCATACCAGGTGGAAGGCGCCACGAGGCTTATTTTCCTGCCGTTGTATTCGGATGCGGCTATCAGTGCCTTTGCCGTTTCGATATCTTGTTTTGGCACGGCGCTGGCTGGATTAAATCCGAGTACGCCCCCGCCCACCGGCCAGCTTGCGGCATTTCCGCCCTGAAGTATGGAATCGACGATTGCCTGTCTGTCGATGGCGATACTTATGGCTTCGCGCACATTAGGATCATCAAAAGGCGCTTTGTCGCACTTGAGTCCGAGATAAATCGCGTCCCAGGTGTTTACCCGGTTGACTTCCACGTCCGGGTTTCCCTGTATCGTAGCGAGCTGGTCCGCAGGCACGTTGTCTATCCAGTCGATATCGCCTGCAAGAAATGCGGAAACGCGGGTGGTGTCGTCGATAATTGTATGATATTCAATGACATCCGCCACGCCCGGTTCGCCCCAATAATCCGGGTTTTTTTCAAATACGATGAGAGAACCCTGCGTCCACGACACGAATTTGTAGGGGCCGGAACCGACGGGGGTCTTTAAATACTCATCTTTTCCCAGCTTCTCCCAGGTTTCCTTGTCCAGTATGGAAAGCTCGGAAATGATGGAGAGAAAAGCACCGTTTGCCTGTGTAAAGTTGATGGTCAGATGCGTAGGATCTGTCACGTCCACACCTTTTAAGTAGGTCCAGTTGGCTGCCTGGCGCAGTTTCTCCGTCAGGAAGCGTTCTACCGTGAACTTTACGTCGTTGGCATCCAGCTTCTCACCGTTGGTAAAACTGACGTCGTCCCTTAAGGTGAACGACCATGACAGGCCGTCTTCAGAGTTTTCCCATTCCGTTGCAAGGCGGGGCGAATAAGCTCCGTCTGGGTCCCTCAAAATCAGCTGGTCGTATAACAGTCTCTGTACGGACCAGTTCACGAGGTTGAAGTTGTCCAGCGGATCCCAATAGGCAACGTCTTCCGGCCGGCCGACCTTCAATATCATTTTCCCGCCGTCCGCGCTTTCCGTTTCCGTGCCAGAAGCCTGGCCTGAGGTTTCGCCCTGAGAGCCGCAGCCTGCCAATGATAACGCCATGATCAAAGCGGTTGCAATACACAGCACTTTCATGTACCTTCTCATATATGTACCTCCTTTTTAATTCAGGCAATTTCTTAATGCCCAATAATCGAAACTATGCATTTAAAGCACGCCGTATTTTTCGAAGACTTCAGTAGCGCTTACGCCTTTTTTCAGATCGTCGCGTACGACATCCTCCATGGAAAGCTTATGGAGGGTCATCTCAATGACCTTGTCCAGCACTTCGGCCGGTATTACGGCAACGCCGTCGCGGTCCGCATATACGATATCACCCGGATTTACCAGCACGCCTCCACACATGACCGGGACCTGATAGGCGATTACATCCATCCGGCCTTTCGAATCGAGTGGCATGATACCCTTGCAAAACAGCGGAAATCCCATTCTTTCAATATACGCGGTATCCCTTGTGGCGCCGTCGATGACGGCCCCCACTGCGCCGCGGTACATGCACCTTGTCGCCATCAGTTCGCCGAAAAATGCGGATCCCATGGACCCTTGCGTCGTGGCGATCATGAAGTCGCCTTTTTCCATGATATCGATGGCTTCCAGTTCATTTTTGAAAGGCTTTTCGGGTATCGCATATACCTCGCAGGCCAGCAGCGTAAAGGCCCTGCCCATGATTTTTTTGTCGTCCACGACCAGGGGCCGGATATTGTACGCCATACCCTGGTTCCTATAGCCAAGTTCGTCCAAAATATCCAATATGCACGGTGCGAAAAGTTTTTCCTTGATTTCGTTAAAATCGTAATTACCCATCATCATCCTCCAATCTTTTATTCTGCCGTCTTCATGTTTCCGCCGCAGAGTGCCTGCGTTGCCAGTTTTCTGTAAATGCCGAATGCATCGTTCGCAACGGAAGGTATTTTGCCTGTAAAATTGTTTTGGCGCCGAGCAAGCAGCGCGTCTCCCTGTAAAATCTCTCCTTCTTCATCCTCTCCTTCAACAAGCGACAGCTTGCGGTTTTGAATATCTATTTCCAAAAGATCTCCCGTATGGATCTTCCCGATCTCCCCCCCCGCAGCGGCTTCTGGACAGATATATCCTATCGCCGGCCCTTTCGTGCAGCCGGAATACCTTCCGTCCGTTATGACCGCTACGTGGTCTTTAAGCTCTTCGTCCCTTTCGATCACATCGCCCAGGCGGAATATTTCCGGCATACCGTTTGCGCGCGGCCCCTGGCCGAGCACCGCTATGATCGTCTTTCCCCGGACCTTTCCGGAAAGCAGCCAGTCAATGGCGTCGTTTTCATTGTCAAACACCTGCACCCTGGCCTGAAAATGCATCATTTCCGACGCTACGGCGCTGTGTTTTACTATCGCGCCACCGGCAGCGATATTGCCGCGCAAAACGGCGACGCCGCCGTCTTTGGTGCGCGCGTGCTCCCTATCGTTAATGACATCCCGGTATCCTATACGGTAATTTTCGAGAAAGCTCCAGTTGTACTGCGAGAGGTTTTCTTTCTCCCATCGGTCGAGGTTTTCCCCCAGCGTTCTGCCGGTCACCGTGAGCGCGTCCAGGTGCAAAAGATCCCGGATCTCTCCCATCAAGGCAGGTACCGCGCCCGCATACCAGAATAATTCCGTGGGATATTTGCTTGTACTGAGGGTATTCGTAAGGTATGGGGTGCTTCTATGTATGCGGTCGAAATCGTCAAGGCTCAGATCAACGCCCGCTTCGGAAGCGATAGCCAGCAAATGGACGATGGCGTTTGCAGACCCTCCTATCGCGGCATGGACAGTGATGGCATTCTCCAGGGCCTTTTTTGTCAGAATGTCTGCGGCTGTGATTTGTTCGGCGACCAGGCGGCAGACATGCCTTCCCGCCTCACGGCTCGCACGCCGTATCGCCGCATTGGCGGCGGGTATGAGCGCGGTGCCCGGCATGGCCAGCCCCAGAGCCTCGGCCATCGCCTGCATGGTCCCCGCAGTGCCGAACTGCTGGCACGCGCCCGCCGAAGGGCATGCCCCCATGGAAAGGGTATTGAAATCCTCCTCGGTGCATTTTCCGCTTTGCACATTGCGCCGTACTTCCCACATTCGGTCGCAGCCATAAAACGAAGCTCCCGCGCTCATGCATCCCCCGGGCATAAGCACTGTGGGCATTTTCAGTCTGGCGGCGGCAATGATATGCGCGGGCATGGATTTATCGCATGAGGAAAGTAATACCAGCCCGTCGCACAATGTAGATTTTGCCTGTATCTCTATCATGCACGCGATAAAATCGCGGGAAAGCAGGGAATAATGATTCCCGAGCGAACCCTGCGCTACGCCGTCACACATGTCCGTCACGATAAACGTACAAGGCCTCGCTTTTTCCTCCAGCACTCCGTCACGCACCATGTTGCTGAGCTCGAGCAAATGGCTGCTGCCCGGATGACTTTCGCCATAGCTGCTTTGTATCATTATATGCATTTTGGAAAGATCATCCCGGCTCCAACCCATGCCGTAATGAAGGCAATCCGATTCCGCGCTGGTTGTTCGCATCACAGAACTGTTTGACATTTAACCTGCACCTCCAATAAAGATTTTTTGAACCCGGTATTATCTCTGGACCCGCCCCGAGCCGTCACCTCCAGCCAGTTTCTGTACTTCTTCCACCGACACCTGGTTAAAATCCCCTTCGATCGTATGTTTCAGACAACTGGCCGCAGCCGCAAATTCGATGGCATCCTGCCGTGCATAGCCGTTCAGCAGGGAATAGATCAATCCTGCGCTGAAGCTGTCCCCTCCGCCTACCCGGTCGACGATATGGATGGAATAGTTTTTACTGAAATAATATCCGGAGCCGTCGTACAACATCCCCATCCACTGATTGTCATTTGCGTTGATTGATTTCCGCAGGGTAATGGCCGCTTTTTGGAACCCGAACCTGTCCACGAGCTGTTTCGCGACGCTTTGATATCCCGCTTCGCTGATCTTTCCGCCGGTAACGTCCGTATCCGGCGCCTTGATCCCGAATACATCTCCGGCGTCTTCCTCGTTGGCTATGCATACATCGACGTACGGCATCAGTTCGGTCATTACGGCGCCCGCTTTTTCCCTGCTCCAAAGATTTTTTCTGTAGTTTAAGTCACAGCTGACCATAATGCCCTTTTTCCTGGCGGCTTGCAGTGCTTCCCTGCAGATAGCCGCCGCGGAGTCGCTGATGGCCGGCGTAATTCCCGTAAAATGAAACCAATCCACGCCTTCGAAAATTGCATTCCAGTCAAAATCGCCTGAGGAAGCTGCCGCGATCGCAGAATCAGCCCTGTCGTAGATGATTTTGGATGGCCGTTGGCTGGCGCCTTTCTCTAAAAAGTAAATACCGATCCTCTGACCGCCTCTTGCTATAAAATTCGTATCCACGCCGAAACGCCTTAAGGAATTTACCGCGGACTGTCCGATGTCGTTCTTCGGAAGTTTCGTAACATACTTTACATCGAGTCCGAAATTAGCGAGGGAAACCGCGACATTCGCTTCTCCCCCGCCATACACGGCATCAAACTCCTGCGCCTGTATAAAGCGGTAATATCCTTTTGGCTCCAATCTCAACATGATTTCCCCGAAAGTAACAACTTTTTTCATCTCCGTTATCGCTGACGGGCACTTGATCTGATGCCGGCGCCTGTCAGGCCTCTCCTTTTGTTTAATGTTCGAAAGCATTATCGCTACTTTTGCAGCAGGTGGACAGCGAAGCAGCCGACCTCGTCTTTCAGGTAAACGGATTTCAATTTTCCCGCGTCGTCGCAGCCGGATGTATCCCGGTCTATTTGCACGCCGTTTCTTTCCAAATAGTCAACCGCTCTGCCGATAAAGTTGGTTTTGATCGCGATATGCCCGTTTTTCCCCAGATAGGTTTTTTTAATGACCTCTATACCGTTTTTGGCTAAAATGGAACTCCTGCCGACTTTCTTCTCGAATCCAAAAACGCTTTCAAAATAGCCCGCTATACTTTCTGCTTCTTCTTCGCCCTTCGTGTTGATGCCCAAATGCCCGAAATCAAATCCGAGCATGTCGTTTACCGCCGTCTTGGCCAAACTGCTGATCTTATCAAATTCACCTTTAGCCAGATACTCGCTGTCTACCATCCAGGTGCCGCCGCACGCCCAAACACAGGGCAATTCTAGGTATGAGAGGAAATTATCGGCGTTGAGGCCGCCTGTAGGTATGAATTTTACATCGCCGTAGGGACCTGAAATAGCTTTAAGCGCCTCCACTCCGCCGGATGCGGCTGCCGGGAAAAATTTTATGATCTTCAGTCCTAAAGCCACCGCCCTGTCAATTTCTCCGGGCGTCACGCACCCAGGAATAACAGCGGTATTGTTACTTAAGCAAAACTGTACGATTTCCGGATTTAATCCGGGGCTTACGATAAATCTCGCTCCCGCGCCGATTGCCGCTTCTGTTTGCTCCACCGTCTGCACCGTACCTGCGCCAACGAGCATATCAGGGTATTCCCTGGCAATCGTCCGGATCGCCTCTTCAGCCGCATCTGTGCGGAAAGTGATCTCTACGCATGGAATACCGCCCTCTTTCAACGCCTTCGCCATAGGAAGCGCGTCTTTGATATCGTTGATTTTGACTACCGGTATTATGCCGTATTTATGTATACTATCCAGTATCCCTTCCATTTTTATCCCCTCTCTGACAATTGATATTTACAAAGTTATCTTGCAAGCCACCCACCATCCACCGCAATCGTATATCCGTTAATATATTCGGATGCCGCAGATGCTAAAAATACGGCGATCCCCTGCAGATCGGAAGGCAAGCCCCACCTTCCTGCGGGAATCCTTTCCAATATTGCCGTTGCCCTGTCTTCATCCGCCCGCAGAGGGGCGGTATTATTCGTCGCCATATATCCGGGAGCAATTGCATTGACATTGATACCGAACTTGGCCCATTCGTTTGCCAATGCTCTGGTGATTCCCATCACGGCGCTTTTACTGGCGGTATATGCAGGTACCCGTATGCCACCCTGAAATGACAGCATTGAATCGATATTGATAATCTTTCCGGCTGAATTTTGCTTTAAGAACTGTTTCGCAGCGGCCTGGCAAAAAAAGAACAACGTCTTACTGTTTATATCCATGACGTCGTCCCAGTCTTTTTCACTGAATTCAATAGCGTCCGCTCTTCTGATTATGCCTGCATTGTTGATCAGTATATCCACTCTTCCGAACTCAGCGACTGTTTTTTCAATGATGTCGTAAACAGGATTTATGGTCGCCAGATCCGCGATGATCTCCAGAAACCTGCCATTAAAGGATTCTATCTGCTTTTTTGTTTCGGACATCTCTACATAATCGACGCCGACAATATCCGCCCCTGCCTGGGATAATCCCAGCGCCATTCCCTGTCCAAGGCCAGTGCTCGCCCCTGTTACGATTGCCACTTTTCCTTTTAAACTAAACTGTTCGAGTATCATTTCTGTTTCCCCTTCTTTAAGATTTCACTTTGTTTATTTGTTGATGGGTTCTGATTGATGGGTTCTGGTTATATA
>DATMXY010000145.1:0-2652 GCA_035561275.1 Anaerovoracaceae bacterium
GCTGGAGCTGACGAATTATGAAAAAAAGCATGCCTTGAAAGCAAAGATCATCGGAAAGCTGGAGTATTTCAATCCTGCGGGAAGCGTTAAGGACAGAATTGCCAAAGCGATGCTCGATGACGCGGAAGCGAAGGGTCTGATCACGGAAGGGGCAACCATCATTGAGCCTACCAGCGGCAATACGGGGATCGGCCTGGCCTCCGTGGCGGCGGCAAGGGGATACCGGACCATTTTAACGATGCCGGAAACCATGAGCGTTGAAAGAAGAAACCTGCTGAAAGCATACGGCGCGGAGCTCGTTCTCACCGAAGGAGCGAAGGGCATGAAGGGGGCGATTGCAAAAGCAAAGGAACTTGCCGATCAAATCCCCAATTCCATCATCCCGGGGCAATTTGACAACCCCGCAAATCCTGCCGTGCATAAAGCAACCACAGGGCCGGAAATCTGGGAGGATACCGATGGAGCAGTTGATATCCTTGTTGCTGGCGTCGGGACGGGCGGAACCATCACGGGCGCCGGCGAGTATTTAAAATCAAAGAATCCCGATATTAAAGTCGTTGCGGTTGAGCCTTTCTCTTCGCCGGTTTTGTCCAAGGGAACTCCGGGACCGCATAAGATCCAGGGCATCGGCGCGGGCTTTGTTCCGGATGTTCTGAATACATCCGTCTACGATGAAATCATTACCGTCGAAAACGAGGCGGCCTTTGAAACCGGAAAGGAGCTTTCAAGGACAGAAGGTCTTCTGGTCGGAATCTCCTCCGGCGCGGCGATCGTTGCGGCCACCGAGCTTGCAAAGCGTCCGGAAAACGCGGGCAAAACCATTGTGGTCATTCTACCGGATACGGGAGAACGATATCTCTCCACGCAGCTTTTCACTGACTGAAAAATTTAATTGATTCCAATAACTGAATCAGGGTAAAATATCAATATCCACTTCATATCACGGAGTGGATATTGTGGTGTTAGTGGAGGGTAAATATTTGTTAAATGAATTTTCAAGGACAGAACTTCTTCTCGGCGCGGAAGGAATGAATAAGCTTGCCCGTTCCAGAGTGGCGATATTCGGCATCGGCGGAGTGGGAACTTTTGCTGTGGAAGCGCTTGCAAGAAGCGGGGTGGGGGCGCTGGACCTCGTTGACGACGATAAGGTATGCCTTACAAATATTAACCGGCAGCTCATCGCGACCCGGAAAACCGTCGGAAAGAAAAAGGTGGAGGTCATGCGGGACAGAGTGCTGGAGATCAATCCGAACGCGAAGGTTGAGATCCATGAGACCTTTTACGGCGCGGAAACCGCGGATCAATTTGACCTGGGCCTTTACGACTATATTATAGATGCCATCGATACGGTAACCGCCAAGCTGATCCTGATCCAACGGGCGAAAGAAAAGAACGTCCCCATCATCAGCTGCATGGGAGCAGGCAATAAGCTGGACCCCACCAGGCTGGAGGTGGCGGACATCTCCAAAACTTCCATGTGTCCCCTCGCAAAGGTCATGCGTACGGAGCTGCGCAGACGCGGGATCAAAAATCTGAAGGTGGTTTACTCCAAGGAGCCACCCATAACGCCCATGGAAGATGAAAGCATCAGCTGCAAAACCCATTGTATCTGCCCTCCCGATACGAAGCGGAAATGCACCATCAGAAGGCAGGTGCCCGGAAGCATCGCCTTCGTACCCTCTGTTGCCGGCCTGATCCTGGCAGGCGAAGTGATCAAGGACCTGGCATTGCCTGCCGCCGAATCAGATTGAAACAGATTTTTTCTGATACTTTTGCTGTCAGTATTTATATGCAGCTTGTGAGAAAAGGGCTTAACCCCATTTGAGGTCAAGCCCTTTTCTTTTCCTCCGGCTTCCCGGGCCGTTAGTCCCTAAAAAATAGTAATATCAAAAATACTGCTGAATAAACTATAGGGACTGATGGTGTATTGGCCGGCATGCGCAACGATCTGCCAAGGAAACAATAAGGATAAAAGGGGGAAAAGCGATGGAAGGTATGGAAGAGAAGGGGCTGGAAACGAACAGCGCAGTGCTGGTAGGAATTGTTTTATCGCCGCCGGCGGTCAGCCATAAGTCCTATGGAGAAACATTTTACTGCCTGGCTGTGGGAGTCGACAGAAAAAGCGGGTATCGCGACGTCATTCAAATTATCGTATCGGAAAGACTGATCTGGAATCTGGAGTTTGAACCGGGAGATACCGTCGAAATTCTTGGACAGGTAAGGACATATAATGAAGAACAGGATGGAAGGAATAAACTCAACATAGTGGTTTTTGCCAGGGAGTTCAAGCGGAGCGGCGAGGATTCCAGGCTCGAACATGAAAATAAAATCACTCTGGAGGGATTTATCTGCAAGAAGCCCATCGGGCGGATCTCTCCCCTCGGAAGGGAGATCTGCGACATCATGCTTGCAGTAAACCGGATGTACAATAAGTCCGATTACATACCGTGCATCGCCTGGGGAAGGAACGCGGGTTATGCCAGCAACCTCTCCGTCGGAACCAAGATATCGATCACCGGGAGGATCCAGAGCCGGGAATACCGAAAACGGGATGCTGAAGGAAATATCACTGTAAAAACGGCGTATGAGGTCTCCATATTGAAACTGGAATCATTGATAAATGAATAAAGGCAACAGCAGACTGCCGGCACC
>DATMXY010000146.1:0-8120 GCA_035561275.1 Anaerovoracaceae bacterium
AACCGGAACTGTATTTCACCTGTTTGTCGGGCATTACCCATACCGCTTCCACATCCGGCAGGCTTTCTACCAGTGCAAGGCCTTCTTCAAAAGGCATGTTGATGATCTTTGTCAATGCATCCGCCATACCGGAGTCGGGGCATAAAACCGAAACGGAAGCAAAATACTCTGACGGATAGAGCGTATCCGGATCGATGATATGATGGTAGTCCTTTCCGTCCACGGTATAGTACCTTTCGTAAATCCCGCTTGTAACAAGGGATGCTTCAGTCAGATCGATCCTGCTGACGTCTTCTCCGCCCTGGTCAAAGGGATTTTGAATTCCGACCTTCCAGGGGGTTCCGTCGCCTCTTGCGCCTATCGCGCGGACATTGCCGCCGACACTGATCAGGCAGCTTGTAATGCCGTTTTTCTCCGCGATCTTTGCGACCTGCTCCACGGCATAACCTTTCGCTATGGCTCCGACGTCAAGGCTCATGGCGGGATCTTCCAGAAATACCGTGGAATTTTCTTCGTCTATGATAACCTGATTGATATCGGTATGTTTTGCCGCTTCCTGCAATTGCTCCGCCGGGGGCAGCTCTGCCCGCTCCGGGTCTTCGATTCCGGCCTCTCGGTATTCATGCCAGATTCTGAGCACAGCGCCCAATGCGACATTGTTCTCCCCGCCGGTCAGTTCATAAGCCTCCTTTGCAAAAAGAAGCAGATCGATGATCCTTTGATCCACCTTGACCGGAGCGATCCCCGCCTGTTCGTTGATGGTTTTTATATTATTGATCCCTTCATAGTCGTGATAGATGTCGTATAACTGATGATATTCCTCAAGGCTGTCATGGATCAACTCCGCGTATCCGGAAAACTCTTCTTCGCTTTCGGCATAGCCGATGATCCGGGTCAGCGTGTCAAAGAGCAGAAGGAATTCCGCCTCGTACCGGTTGGTTTCCTTTTTTGCGCCGGCGCAGGCGGTGAGGTTGGCAGCCAATACGATCAGAATCAGGATCGCGGTGAGCCTTTTTAATAACATAGTGTCCCCCAAATAAGAAAAGTGGCTCCGCAGCCGCGGAGCCAAGAGCTGCGCCGCCTCGTTATTTTGCAGCGCCTGCAGCCTTTTCCAGCACTGTTATGAAGTCGGTGATATGCACGGTGACCTGGGATTTCAAATCCTGATCCGCGGCATAACCTTCAGAAACCGCGATTCCTTTTACTTCGTCGATGCTCTTTCCGACAACATACTGTGCAAATGCGAAGGCCTGCTCATTCCATTCTTTTCCGATGGATGAGGCCTGTCTCATGCCGTATTCGTCGCCCAACTCATTCTTTGTCTTGTAGGTTCCGTTGATGTCCGATGTGATCTTTCCTGCTTTGTCAAAGGTCACTTCAGCTATGGACGCGTCGATGATGCTGCTTGTGATGACGCCGTCCGCATTGAAGGTCGTTGCGGTATAGTAGGAATACGCTTGCGCTACGCCGTCCTCTTCTGCCGCGTCTGTGGATTTGGCAATGTTGGTCACAACGCCCAGACCAAGTTTGTCGTCGGCGGAAGCGCCCAGATCCTGCGCGTCGGCTGCCGCCTTCTCAACACCGGCAATGAAATCGGTGATATGAATCGTTACGGAGGCTTTTAAATCCTCGTCTGCCGCATATCCTTCCGAAACTGCGATTCCCTTTACTTCGTCAACGGTTTTGCCTATCACATAATTGGAAAAAGCGGTTGCCTGTTCGTTCCATTCTTTTCCGATGCCGGATGCGCCCTTCATACCGTAATCAGTGCCCAGTTCCTGTTTCCCGACAAAAATCGTATCCAGAGGGGTGACGATTTTGCCTTCTTTTGAAAACTCGATCTTGGTTTGTGCCCCGTCGATTGCGCAATTTACAATCTTTCCGGAGTCGTCGACTGTTACGGCTACAATGGTTGAGTCTGTCTGTGCCACTCCGTTTTGGTCGCCTGCTTCAACTGACTTCGCTGTGGAAGTAATCACCGCGAGGCCGGTTTTTACCGCGCCTGCCGCCGGGGGATTCTCGTCGCTGGGAGTTTCGTTGGGATTCTCCTCCGGAGCTCCGCCGCCGCATGCCGCAAACGCGAGCATTACCATGGCCAGGACTAACAATAGTGCTACTTTCTTTTTCATTCTAGTCTCCTCCAACTATAGTATTTCCGGCTTGCCGGATAAGGTTGTTTTCCGGCAGCCTCTATTTTACTAAACCAGCCGTTGAAAGGCCGGCATAATAAACTTCAGCAATGTGGATGTAACGATTCCCGCCGCCAGGCCGGACACCAGCAGCACCGGAAGGTACGCCCACATATTCATACCCGTATAAATGACGGTTATAACAGCAAATTGTCCAATATTATGAAAAACTGCACCAAAAATACTGATGACCAAATAGGTGATCCTCTCCCGGAAAATCACCATGAGCAGGATCATGACCGTAATGGAAAGGATCCCTCCCGCCAGGCTCAGCAGTCCGGCGATCCCGCCTCTCGTGATAAAGACGAAAGCCGATTTCAGGACGCCGATTGTATATGCCTGTTTTTTACCGAGAAAAAACAGGGCATACATGACTGCGATATTGGAGAGTCCGAACTTAACCCCCGGAACCGGAATCGGCAGCGCCGGGAGCGCGTTTTCCACCACAGCCAGCACAAGGGCGGCGGCAAAGATCATGGACGTCATAACCAGCATTTGGGTCTTATTCAGATTTTTCATCTTCGTTTTCGATATTATTTTTCCATTCATTTTAGTTTCCATGCATAATACGGCATATTTCGATACGCTTGTTAATTTTGTGCAATACTTTGTTGCCTTTATCAGATCACCAGGTCAGTATCATCTTCGCCGCGTTCCTTATCGGACACGATCTTAACCACGATCCCGTTGGGCAGGCAGGCCGCAAACTGGCCGGCCATCCTCTGCTTTCCCGCATGGATGCAGACCTTGTCCGGACAGTCCGATTCGACAAAAGCGATGGATCCGTCCTGATACAGATGAAGGATCACATTTTCATCCTGCGGGATGGAAAAGCTTCTCTCTTCGCCGTTCAGATCCACAGTCTCGACCAAATCGTTATAATAATAGATCTCCGCCTTTACCCCTCTGTCGTCGGCAACATGGCTGTAGACTCCCCAGGAGGCGGCGCTGACGACAAGGATACCGATGATGACCAGGATATCTGTTCTTTTGAAAAATTTCATGCCGCTACCTCCCGATGAGACCGCTCAGGAAAACCAGTGCGGTAAGCGTCCCCATTATGATCAGATAATTCCTGATGGACGCGATAAATGTCATGCTTTTCACCTGTTCCCGGAAGAACATTTTTATATTTTTCCGCACCGGGATCAGGGTGACCAGCAGCAACAGGGAGAGCGGATGCAGGACCCTTACAGCGGCCATAACGATCACAGTCAGGTATGCGGTGTAGTAAACCGCGGCAAACAGGAAAAGGGAAGTCTTTTTACCGAGATAATAGGGTAACGTATAGCGCTTCACTAAAATATCATGCTCAAGGTCGCAGATATTATTTGCCAGCATGATATCAGCCGTACAGCAGACCGGAGCAACGGACAGGAGCAGCACCGTGAAGAGCGGAAAGACCTGCAGGTCGATGCTGACCGTGCGGAGATCCCAGTTCAGCGTCAGATAATAGCCTTCCGGCATGTTAACGTATAAAAGAATAAAAGGGATGAAAAATCCATAAAAAATCCCCGACAGGAGTTCTCCCCAGGGCTGCCTTGAAATGGGCGCGGGACCGTAGGTATAGAAGATCCCGCACAAAAAGCAGAGCCCCCCCAGCAGGAGTACAACGATGTCTGTCAGGAAAACAAGATAAAGCCCCAGGAAGGCGCTTGCCGAAAGCATGACAATGATGATCGCCAGCGCCGCACCCCGCTTGAACGGCAGCGTCAGGCCGTTCGTTTTTGTGTCTATGTAATTGTTGATGGCCGTCGTCGTCAGATCGAAGAGAAACATCGAGGCAAAAAAAACCAGGGTAAGGTTCCACCGGATAGGTTGGCCGGCATAGAACAAATATGCGATTGTGAGCAGGAATGCGAAGGTGCTTGTGATCTTCGTCCTGATTTCAATATAATTTAAAAACCTGTTGATCATTTAAAATTGCTCCGTTGATATCTCCATCGATATAGCGGCGTTCCTAAGCCAGACGGCAGGCTCTGTCCAGGATCGCCCTGAGCCTGCTTTCCTTTTCCTCAGCCAGGTCAAGCTCCCGGATCAGCTTCAGGGACCTGCTATAATATTTTTGCGCGATCTGCCTTGTGTATTCCAGACCTCCCGTTTCCCGCACCGCCTCGTTGATCTCCCTTCTGGAAATCTTTTGCTCTTTCGCTTTTTTCCTAAGCTCAGGCAGATGCTTAAAAGCATGGATCAGCGGCAGCGTGATCACATTTTGCTCATAGTCGGACTGAACCGGTTTTTTTGCGGCCTCTTCCGTCTCCTCAAAGTCCATGCAGTCGTCGGTAAGCTGGAAGATCATGCCGATATTATGTCCAAGCTTTGCGTACTGATTGATGATGCGCCGCTCCTTTTCCGCCAGTGCTGCCCCGGTAAAGAATGACGCTTCAAAGAGTGCGGCCGTTTTCCCTTTGATGATCCGCAGGTATTGCGGCACTGTGAGGTCCACATTTCCGTTATTGACATGCTGGTTCAGTTCGCCCAGGCAGACCTTGCTCATATAGTCCGGGATTTCCAGCTCCATATAATCCTCCATGTCCGTCTTATCCGACGCGGAGGCGGCAAGCTTCATGGCCAGGCAGACCAGGTAATCGCCGCAGATCACGGCGGTCCGCTTCCCGTACTTCTTTTGGAGGGTCAGTTCTCCCCTTCTGAGGTCCGCGTTGTCGATCACGTCGTCGTGGACCAGGGTGGCCAGATGAAGGATCTCGACGGCGGCGGCCATTTTAACCGCTTTGCCGCCGACCTGCCCCCCGCTTTCCATCGCACAGGCGATCACGGAAGCCGCGCGAATAAATTTCCCCATGGATAAGGCAAGGTGAGAGGTGTAATCCCGGACGACGGGGGGCGAGGCGGTCAGCAGCCTGCCCACCTCGTTTTTCGCCTGTTCAAAGGCGCTTTCATATTGAAATTTCATTTCTTCTATATTTTGCATGAGAGTTTCCTTTTATGAAAGCTTCGTGCTCTCACTAGTCATGATACAGATAAGACTTCCTGACGACCGGGATCTTCTTCCAGCCCTTCTTCAGCGCGGGCATGGCGTAATAGTCAAGCCCGAAGGTCCTGCCGGCTCCGATGAGCACCGCGATTCCTGCGAAGATCATCCAGAATGTCCCCAGGTACAGGCCTGTGGTGGTGACGAACATGAACTGTAGGATCAATGAGAATCCGGCTGCCGGGAATGTGAACAGTCCGCCCATAAGCGCCAGACCGATCAGGATCTCCGCAATTACGATGAAGGCCTGCATCGCGATCTGGGCGGGTTCGTTGGGCAGGATCAGGTCCTTGATAAACCAGTTCAAAACCGGGACATCCAGCTTAAATGCCAGGTCGCTCAGCGTTGATTGCGCAAGCTCTTTTCCGCTGACAAAGATCGCCTGGAAAAGGCCAAGGAAATCAAAGTTGAAAATGACGTGGCCAACCTGGGCCGCAGCCTGACCTGCGCCCTCTGCGGCTCCTCCCGCGGCGCCTGTAGCCGAGGACGCCGCGTCGGCGGCGGACTGGGCAGCCTGGGTCACGGTTTGCGCTGCCGAGTCGGTGGCTGCTCCCGTAGCCGAGGAAACGGCGTCGGCAGCTGGCTGTGCCGCCTGGGCCACAGCGTTCGCGGCCGTTTCCGCAGCCGCCCCGGTGGCGCCGCTCGTGCCGTCGGTGGCGCCTCCGCCGCCGCCCGGATTCAGGATGCTGTCATACCAGGCCTGGGCGCCGCCAAAAAAGCCAGTCAGCTTCGGCGACGTCATCCAGCCTTCGACGACCTTCATGATACCCTCATAGAGCCAGACCGCTCCGAGCCAGACCCTGAGCGGAACCAGCAGGAAACTCGGCGTCCTGTTTGAAAAATGCGCGCCGACGAAGCTCCTGCAATTCCTTATGGTAAAGAATTCATGCCTGATATAGCTGAAAACCTTGTTCCAGCCCAGGACCTGAATGAAATAGATGATATTGATAAAGTGCTTGGAGAACATGGCCAGGAAGGACGGCAGGTTCACCATCCTGTTGGGAAGCCCGACCCTTGCCACTCCGTAACGTCCGCCGATACATACCATAAAGCCATGATTCTTATGGACGTATTTTTCCATCTGCCCCTTTCCGGTAACGGCGCATGCGATGTTATGCGCCGCTGTGTCCGCGCTTTGTTCGCAGTTTTCCACCACCTGCGGTACCGGTCTTTCTTCTCCCTCGCAGGTATAAAGCATATTATCCCCGACGACATAAACGCTTTCGTTGTCCAGAGAACGCAGATACGGGTCCAGCGCGATGCGGCCCCTTCCGCCGGACTGCAGGGCTTTCCCCGCTTCCGCGGTGATATCGGCGCCTTCGATGCCGGCGGCCCAGATGACGGTATAGGTTCCCTCGCGGGTTATCTCGTCTTGGAACTTTGTCTCGACAAAATCCTTTCCGACTCTGACGACTCCCGTATTGAGCATGACACGGATGCCCATTCTCTTCATCCGTCTTTCAACTTTATCCGATAATTTTTCGGGAAGGTTGGGAATAGTCCTGCTCAGGATATCAACATTGCAGATGGTTACTTCTCTACGGTCAATTTCAAAATTTTCACAGAGGATCGGCGCGTATTCGCCCAGTTCGCCGGCCATTTCCGCTCCGGTGAATCCGGCGCCCACGATGTAGAAAGTCAGCAGCTTCTTCCTCTCTTCAGGATCGCTCTCAACCGCCGCTTTTCTGAACATGTTATGGATATGATCCTTCAAAAGGACGGCGTCGTTATAGGACCACAGCTTGAATGTAAATTCTTCCGCACCCGGCGTGCCGAAAAAGGTTGGCTTTGAGCCGGCGCACAATACCAGGTAATCATAATCATAGCTTTCCGCTTTCCCGATCACGCGCTTTTCCTTAAAATCGACGGAAGTGACGGTATCCAGTACGACCCGGACCTTTCTCCCCGCAAAGACTTTTTTCAGGCTGATCTTGATGCTTTCCTCGTCCACGCGGTTTGCGGCCACCTCATGCAGTTCGGTCAGCATGGTGTGGAATGGATTCTTATCGATGATCATTACAGAAACATCATTGTCGTGCTTAAACTTTTTAGCTAACTTCTTGGCGGTCAGTATACCGGAATATCCTGCGCCAATGACTACGATTTGCTTTCCCATATCGTTCTCCTTATGATAAATTATTCCCGTTTTGCAGTCCAGATCGTTAATTCATTAACATATGTACGCAAACAAAAATACGCGGACCATAATAATCCGCGTAGTTAATATACCCTGATCGCATATCTTTAAACAAGATTCAAATCTTTCCATTTTCATTTTAATTTAGTCTAGTATTCTTTTCTGAGGCCGAACTCCGCCGATTCCACCCATTCGGCGGGCCGGCTCACCATTTCGATCAGCTGCTCGATCACATGGTAATGGCTGTTTTCCTGTTCGACCAGGAAGCTGAATATCTTTTTCTCTTTCTCGTCGGCTGCGTCCCGCAGCATCTCGCTGTATAATTCCAGGCTCTTTTTTTCATTCTGAAGAGCCAGGTTGTAGGTGTCCACAGCGTCGGGAAATTTCTTGATGACGTTTTTATGCTTTCCGAGTTCCAGGTAAATACTCTTGATCTCGCCGTATGTATCGATCAGCTCGTACGGCAGTGTTTCAGCCTTATTTTTCAATATCCTGGCATGTATGCTCTCCTCTTCGGCCAGTGTATGGAAGATGGATTTCAGGCCGTTGTCGTCGGTTTTTTCGGCCTGTTCCATGTAAAACCTCTTATTGTCCAGCTCCAAGCCTATCGCTAATTCTATACTGTTCATCGCGCACCCTTTCACAATATTCGAATTTTTCAAACTATTTTACTTATATTATATCAGAATGACATTTTAATACAAGACAATGCCGGAAAAAAAACCGGAGTTTGTCCAAAATAAAACAATATTACTTCAACGAAAAATTGAACTTTTAATCATGACCACCCGTAAAAAAAACT
>DATMXY010000147.1:0-3750 GCA_035561275.1 Anaerovoracaceae bacterium
CTCCAATGGCCGTTGAATGGAAAGAAAGTCGACAGGGTCAAAGGGCATATAATGGATGCTGATGAAAAAGTTGACCGCCCCCATGACCGATATTGTGGCCAGCAAGGGGTCCGTATCCCGGAATTCCCCTTTTTTGATTCCGTTTTCAATGATGCCGTGCAAAATGGCGAACTTCTTCGAAACCAGCTTATGGATCGAGTCGATCAGCGCAGGATTCCGGAACGCATCGGACTTCATCATCAAATCCACCAGGAAATTTTTGCTGAAGGTATATTTTGATGCGTTTGTCAGTTCGATATCCAGATATTCCCGAAGCTTTTCCTCGCTGGAATTTTCTTGATCCATCAGGCTGGAAAGGTTCTCATATCCGCCTGCCACCTTAGTCTGGAACAGCTCGAGGAATATGGCGTCCTTGCTTTCAAAGTATTCGTATACGGTTCCCTTGCCGATGCCCGCCGCGTCCGCGATATCGATGATCTTCGTATCCCAGTAGCCCTTTCCGATAAAAAGGTCGTATGCCGCATCCAGGATCCGATCGCGTTTTGAGTTATACTTTTTCGTCATATTTACGCTTCCTCCTGTGTAAGCAGGCTTTTCCGCGCTTTTTTCTCCGCCTTGCGTGCGATCCTCTTCAGATGCCGGTCGTCCATGATGGTATAGATAACCGGCACGATGACCAGTGTGATCACAGTGGAGAACAGCAGGCCTCCGATAACCGTGATTCCCATCGGAGCCTGGAGCTCGCCGCCTGAACCGATTCCGAAGGACAGGGGCAGCAGCCCCAGGCAGGCGACCAGCATGGTCATCATGATCGGACGGATACGGAATCTCCCCGCATTTATAATCGCTTCCTCTCTGGTAGGATAGACCATTTTGTTCTTATTGATAAAGTCGATCAGCAGGATCGAATTGTTTACTACGATACCGCTCAGCATGATAAGCCCGAGGAAGGCGACCAGGGACAGCGGCGTTCCCGTCAGGAACAACGCCATGAATGCTCCGGTCAGTGCGAAGGGGATCGCCATCATGATGATGAGCGGCTGCAGCAGTGATTCGAACTGCGACGCAAGGATCATGTAAATCAAAAGCAGGGAAAGCAATAATGCATATCCGAGGCTTGTGAAAGAATTCAACATCTCTTCCTGTTCACCGCCGGTTTCGATGGTGTAACCGGCAGGCAGCTGATATTTCTCCAGAGCTTTATTAATATCATTCGATACGGACTGGAGGTCGCGTCCGGATATATTTGATGAAATTGTTACGGTTCGCACCTGATCCTGTCTTGTGATCTGGGAAGGCGAGTTATCGAAGGCGAAGTCCGCGATTTCTCCGACTGTGACCTGCCGGCCCGTCGGTGCCGAGACCACGATCTGCTTCAGGTTTTCCACCGATTCCTGATAGGCGTCGTCCAGTGAAAGCACGATATCCGTTTCTTCTCCGTTGGTTTTCAATGTAGTTGCGGTGGCTCCGTCCAGCGCCGCCTCCAGGGCTTTTGCAAGCTGGTAAGATGTGATGCCGTACTGGGCGGCGTTGTTTCGCTGCAGCATAACGCGAAGCTCGGGATTTCCCTCCGTCATATCGGTGGTGACGTTGATGGTTCCGTTTACGCCTTTGACAATCCCCTCAATGTCCGTGGAAACCTTTTTCAGCGTTTCGAGATCGTCTCCTTTTAATACGAGGGAAATCGGGCTTGATCCCATTGACATGCTCATAGAGGAGGACTCGGCCAAAGTCAGCTTCGCGCCGAGGATACTCTTCTGCAGATCCAGGGTCGTTTGATTGACAATCTCCGTCGTGCTCCGCTTTCTGTCCTGTTTATCCACGAGTTTTACCGTAACGGTGGATGAGTTGGCCGAGCTGATGCTGTACATGTTGCTGCTGCCGATTGCTACGGAACAGATGTCAAGTTCCGGGATATTGTCGATGACATATTTCTCGATCTGGCTGATGGTTTTATCCGTATCTTCAAGGGAGGTTCCATAGGGCATTTCCGCCGTTATGGTAAAGCTTCCCTCGTCGCTGGTCGGCATCAGTTCTCCGCCTACAAAGGCTACGAGAACAGAGGAGGCGATCAGGATAACCAGTGACCAGATCATGATCTTTTTTCTGTGATGCAGGGAATACTTGAGAAATTTCAGGTATTCTTCCGTGAGGTATGCCATACCCCTGGTAAAACCGTTCATGAACCTCAGTTCAAATCTGCGGCGCCCGACCCTGAGGTGGGTTCCCATGTCCTTGGTATTCAGCAGTCTGGAGCAGAGCATGGGCACAACAGTGAGCGCGATCAGTAACGAGCAGAGAAGCGCGAAGCTGATGGTAAAGGAAAACTCCTTGAACATGGTTGCCGCAATTCCCTCAACGAATACGATCGGGAGGAATACGGCGATCTTGGTCAGGGTGGCGGCAAATACCGGCATGGTTACTTCCTTTGTTCCGACAATGGAGGCCTCCATCGCTTCCATGCCCTCGTCACGCCGCCGGTAGATGTTTTCCATGACAACGATGGAATCGTCCACCAGCAAGCCGATGGCGACGGCAAGGCCGCTGAGGGAAAGTATGTTCATAGTCAGTCCGGTAAAATACATGAGGATAAATGTCGCAACAATGGAGGTCGGAATAGAAATGGCAATGATCATCGTGGATGCTACGTTCCGCAGGAACAGGAAGCAGATGAAGACTGCGATGACGCAGCTCAGAATTGCGGTTTCCGCCACGTTTGTAATCGATTTCTCTATGTAATCCGCCTGATCATAGGAAAAAGTAAAGGCCAGTTCCGGATGCTTTAATTTCAGGTCTTCTATGGCCTGATTGACCTGGTTGGATACCACTACGGTGTTTGCGGTAGACTGCTTGGTGATACTGATCCCGATGGAAGGCACTTGGTTGACACGGCCAATGGAGGTCTGCTCCTTCATCGCCTCCTCAACGGTTGCAAGGTCCTGCAGATAGACCACTTCTCTTGTGGGCAGCACAAAAGGAACGTGCTTGATATCGTCCAGGCTCTGGAACTCGCCGATGGTACGTACAACAAGTTCTCTGGCCCCCTGTTTTACATCCCCGCTGGGAAGGCTGATATTTTCCGCCGCAAGCATTTGACTGATATCGGAAAGCGTAAGGCCGTATCCCGCAAGTCTTTCCTGGTCGAATTTTACGCTGATTTCTTTTTCCAGGCCGCCAAAGCTGGAAGCTGCCGCGACGCCTTCGCTTCTTTCAAACTGGGGCAGAACTTCGTCCTCAACCAGAGCGTTCAGCTCTTCCAGGGACATGTCTCCCGATACATAAAGCTGGGAAACCGGCATCAAGGTCGGATCCATGGTCAGGAACATCGGCTCCGAAGCATTGTCCGGCAGATAGTCGGATATCAGAGCAACTTTTTCGCGCATGTTCAGGGAGGCGAAATTCATGTCGGTGCCGTTTTCAAATTCACAGAGCACGATAGCGGTGCCTTCCATGGAGTAAGAATAAATTCCTTTAATATTTTCTACGGTCGCAATCTGCTGTTCCACGGGCTTTGTGACCATGTTTTCAATTTCCGTAGGCGCCGCATTGGGATACTGGATCATGACCATTGCATAAGGCAGTTCCATTTTCGGGTAAAGGTCAATGGGCAGCCTTGAAAAGGAGACCGCTCCGAGCACAACGATGATCATCATGAGCATGATCGTCGAGACGGGGCGCATTACTGATATTTTTGAAAAATTCATTCCGTCACCCCTAATCTATAATCTTGAACTCTGAGTTATCTTCCAG
>DATMXY010000148.1:0-22029 GCA_035561275.1 Anaerovoracaceae bacterium
CAAATAAGATTCGGAATCGCCCGGGCCGGATCCAGGATCACCTGAGCTGGTTGATCACCTTTTCCATCTCATCGGCGGTCTGTACGATCTTGGATCCGAAGGAAAATCCCTTGGACGCCTCGATCATCTTCACCATTTCCTGCGCGGTCTGAACTCTGGAGCTTTCCAGGTATCCGGCTTTGAGATCGGGCTCCTCCACCGCCTCGGCCTCCCCGGAAAGTTCAGTGGCCCTGTATTGATTGCCGCCTGCAAGCTCCAGGCCGTACTGGTTTGCGAACCGGTAGACGCCTACGGCCGTCGGGTCAAATCCGCCGGTGACGTCTCCGTTTTCATCCGTCGTGGCAGTTATCTCTATCCTGTCGCCGTCCGCGTCCAGCACGTAATTTCCGGCGCCGTTGACCAGCCAGGTCTCGGAGCCGTCCACGCTCTGCCGGAAGCTCCCGTCGCGGGTATAGGTGACCGTCCCGTCCTCCCCGTTTTCAACGGCGAAAAAGCCTTCGCCAAGGATCGCACAGTCCATTGGCATGTTCGTATTTTGCAGCTCTCCCTGGGTGAAGTCGGTTCCCGTCTTCTGGACCCGTACTCCGTTCCCGTTGGTAATATAGTTACCTTCTCCGCCGCCGCCGTAAACGTTCTGGTACATCAAGGCCGAAAAAGCGGTTTGCTGCGGCTTGAACGCCGTTGTGCTTACATTGGCCATATTGTTTGCGATGGTATTGAGGCTGGTCTGCTGACTGATCATGGCGGAAGCGCCCGCGTAAAATCCTCTGATCATGTTAATCTCCTTTCAAAAACAGATGCACCGTAGGTATTTTCGTCTTATCCGATCCTGCCGATCTGGTTCACGGTGATCTCATTGATCTTATCGTACATTTTTATGATCTGTGTGCAGGAATTGTAATGGTTCTGGCCGGCAATGAGCCTGCTCATTTCCTGGGCCATATTGATGTTGGATTTCTCCAGCGTGCCCTGCATCACGTTATAGGTTCCTTCCTCCACCTGGTCGTAGCTGCCGCCCTCTTCGATCTGGAACACACCGTTGCCGACGCTCTTCATGACCGTTTCTTCCGCCGGCTTTACGATATACAGGTTGTCCGCCTCATCTCCGTCGACGAAGATGGTCCCTGTAGGGCTTACGGTAAAATTGCCGCTTTCCAGGCTGATGGTGCTCTCGCCGTCGTTCAGCACCTTGCCGACCCCCGGCAGGTAAAGTTCTCCGTCGGAATCGATCTCAAACTGTCCGTTTCTTGTGAGGACCGGCCCGTAGGTCTCGCTCTCCACCAGAAAAAAGCCGTCTCCGTTGATCGCCATGTCCACGGGCCTGCCGGTGCTTTCCAGGCTGCCCTGGCTAAAATCCGTGTATTCAGAGCTGTTGACGGTGATATAGGACCATGACCCGATATCTTTCTTCGCCACGCTTTCCAGCTCGCTCATCCTGTTGATCAGGTGCTCGCCGAAGCTGGACTCTACGGTCGCCTGACTCTTATAGCCCGCCGTCGACGCATTTGCGATATTGTTTGAAATTACGTTCAATGCCTTCTGCTGTGTGAATACCCCGGCTGCCGCCGCGTACAATCCTCTTATCATTTATGACACCTCCTCAGTAATTAACCAGTTTATGCTTCATTTTGATGATGGCCGCCGAGTGAATCTGTGAAACCCTCGATTCGGTAATGCTCAGGACCTCGGCGATCTCTCTCAGTTTTAAATTTTCATAGTAGTATAGTGAGACGACAAGCCTTTCCTTCTCGTTCAGGTGATCAATGGCCTCCATGAGTTTCCCTTTCAATTCCTCGTACAGGAGTCCCGTTTCAGGCGAATCCTTTTCGCTTTCATTGACAATGAGCGGCGACGCGATCATCATTTTTTCATTGATGGCTTCCTCATAGGAAAGGATGACGGAATTGTGCCGCTGCTGGAGGATCTTGTCCAGATGGTGGATGGACACGCCCATCCGTTCCGCCATTTCCATTTTCGACGGCTCATAGCCCCGCTCGGAATACAGTTCATTGTAGATCTCATCCAGCTCTTTTGCCAGGTTCCGCTGGTTCCGCGGGACCCAGTCCTGTTTCCGCATGAAGTCGATGATGGAGCCCTTGATTTTTAAAGAAGCAAAGGTCTCAAACTTATTGCCAAGATCAGGATCGAATTTTTCCACCGCGTCGATGAGGGCAATGATCCCCTGATTCACCATGTCGTCCAGCTGCCCGAAATTGCTGTAGCTTCCCTTGAACCGCAGTACGATCTTTCTGACAAGTCCGGTATACTGCAATACGAGCTCGTTGCGGGCTTCGATGTTTCTGTTCAGCTTGTAGCAGTTCCATAACCAGGCGGCTTTATCTTCTGCCGTCTGCCTGTCTTTGGCTTCCGCCGTCTGCCGGACATCATTAACTTCTGCTGCTATTTCGGCGGTATTCATCATCTGCTTTACCTCCTTGCTTGCTTCTTTAATCTTTGAGCTGTATGATTCCGATTGCCTGTATCTGAATGTTCGCGTCTATTTCATTGAAGGACAGCACCGTGAGATTCGGCAGGAACTGGTCGATGAGTCTCTTGAAGTAGATCCTCACGATGGGTGACGTCAGGATGACGGGCTGGTGGATCAGTTCCTTCACCCTGTCGATCTGCTCCGATACCCCTTCCACGATCCGCTGGACGATCTGGGGCTCCAGCGCCAGGTAGGTCCCGTGTTCGCTCTTCTTGGCGGAGCTTAAGATCGTGTTCTCGATGCCCTGATCAAGGGATATGACCTTGATGCTGCTGCCGTCGGTATATTTCCTGGTTATGGTCCTCTTCAGCTTCTGCCTTACGTATTCCGTCAGCATGTCTGTGTCCTTGATCGTTGCGCCCTGGTCGCCGATGGTTTCCAGGATGCTTTCCATGTCACGGATGGGGACGCCTTCCTTCAGGAGGTTCATCAGGATCTTCTGCAGGTCGGAAACGCTGAGGACGCCCGGGATCACGTCGTCCACGATAGCCTGGTTTGCCTTGGCCACGTTCTGCAGCAGGATATTGATGTCCTGGCGGCTGACCAACTCGTGGATATGGCGTTTGACGACCTCGGACATATGGGTCACAATGACCGACAGAGCGTCAATAACGGTATACCCGTATACTTCAGCCATCTCCCGTTCGCTTTCCGTGATCCACTTTCCGGGGATCTCATAAGCGGGTTCGATGGTGTCGATCCCATCGATGGGCCCGGAGCTGTTTCCGGGATCAAGGGCAAGGTAATAGTCCACCAGGACTTCGCCTCTTGCGACTTCCTCGCCCTTTATCTTAATCAGGTACTGGTTCGGATTGATGAGGCCGTTGTCCCGCAGCCTTACCGTAGGAACCACGACGCCCATCTCAAGGGCAAACTGCTTTCTGAATATGACAATTCTGTCTATGAAGCTTCCTCCCGCGGCTTCGTCCACGAGGGGCAGCAGGGAATATCCAAACTCCATTTCAATGGGCTCCACGCCCAGGAGATTATATACGTTGTCAATGTTCCTGTAATAATTCGCCTCGTTGCTCTCTTCGCCCAGGAATTCCTGCATCTCGGAGATTTCTTCTTTCTGTTTCTTGTCCGCCTCCGATCTGATGAGGGTGATTCCCATGAAGATGAGGATGAACGCAAGGATCCCGATCTGGATCACCGGCGCTCCCGGAATCAGGCACATGGTCAGGATGACCATCCCTGAGATGATCAGCACTTTCGGCTGGGACAGTATCTGTTTCCTGACGTCCTCGTTGAGGTTGCTTTCCGACGCCGCCCTGGTCACCACCATGCCCGTGGCCGTGGAGATCATCAGCGCCGGGATCTGGCTGACCAGTCCGTCGCCGACGGTGGCGATGGTATACACCGTGAGGACCTGGGAGAAGGTCATGCCGCCCTGAATCATACCGATGATCGTTCCGGCGATGAGGTTGACCAGCGCGATGATGATGGAGGCGACGGCGTCTCCCTTTACCAGCTTGGTTGCGCCGTCCATGGCGCCGAAAAATTCAGACTCCCGCTGGATGGTTTTTCTTCGTTCCCGGGCTTCGTCTTCATTGATGAGCCCTGAGCTCAGGTCCGCGTCGATAGCCATCTGCTTTCCGGGCATCGCATCCAGCGTGAACCGGGCGGATACCTCGGCGATTCTCTCTGCGCCTTTGGTGATGACGATGAACTGGACCACGACGATGATGATAAATACGATAAAGCCTACGATAGCGTTACCGCCCAGTACAAAGCTGCCGAAGGTCGCTATCACCTGGCCGGCCTCGCCCCCGTTTGAAAGGATAAGCCGGGTGGATGAGATGTTCAGGGCCAGCCGCAGCAGGGTCGTGATCAGCAGCAGAGAAGGAAATATGGAAAACTCCAGGGGTCCTTTAATAAACATCGTGGTGATGAGGATCATCAACGATATGGATATGCTCATTATGAACATGAAATCGAGGAAAAATGGCGGCAATGGAATTATGATCAATGCGATGATCATAACAACAAATACAACCACAACGTTCGTCAGCAATCTCATATCAGTTCACTCTTTTTCCTTTTAACATTCTGTCCGATTTCTCTCTGGTGCTGTAGACCCAGGCCATCAGTTCCGCCACTGCCTGGTACAGTTCGGCGGGGATATAGTCGTTCACTTCAACGGTTTCGTATAAGCTTCTTGCCAGGGGTTTATTTTCCGTAATCAGTATTTTGTGCTTCTCCGCAATGTCAAGGATCCGCTTTGCCATGTAATCCTGGCCTTTTGCCAGCACGATGGGCGCCTGGTCCTTATTGATGTCATATTTCAGCGCAACCGCAAAATGGGTCGGGTTTCTTACGATAACGTCGGCGTGGGGAACCTGCTGGATCATCCGGTTCAGGCTCATCTTCCGCTGCTTTTCCCTGATCTTTCCTTTGATGAAGGGATCCCCTTCCGTCTGTTTGTACTCATCCTTAACTTCCTGCTTGGTCATCCTCAGCTTCTGTTCGTAGTCGTATTTCTGGTAAGCGTAATCCAGAACGGCCACCGCCACAAAGATCAGGCAGATCTTATACACGATGGACATGATGCGGTCCAGCATGAAGGAAAGGTTACTTTCCAGGCTTGTGTTCAGCATGTCCGGCGCCACGGTCATAAGGTCTCTCACACTGGCATAGATGATCCACAGGATGACGACTACCTTAATGATGGACTTCACCAGCTGCACCAGAGAGTTGAGGGAAAGCATCCGCTTGAATCCTTGAATGATGCTGATCCTGCTGTATTTGAACCGCAGGAGTTCTCCCGAAACCAGGAACCCGGTCTGGGCGCCTGTCGTAATGATACCGGTCAGGGCAAGGGCGATCAGGATCGGCACTGTGGAAACGAAGAATACCGCCACGGCTTCCCTCAGAATCATCAGGCAGCTTGCAATCGATAAGGTATAAAGTCCGCTCATCATGTCCAGGTTGGTGAGGTAAAGCTCCTTTACCTGCGCCATGATGAAGCTGCCGAGCTGGCTGACCAGGACAAAGCCGATGATGAGCATGGCCACGCTGATGACTTCCCGGCTCTGAAAGGCGTTACCTTTCTTCCGCTCGTCGATTCGCTTTTTCGGGGTCGCTTTTTCGGTTTTATTCGTTTCCGCCACAACTCATCCCCCCTATCTTAAGGCCGAGCCATTTTTATTCCTTTCGATGCGGAGATAAAATATTTCCGTAGAAACCGTGAAACCTATTACGGTTTTTATGCGGAGCATATTAAAACCGCGGTTTCCGAGGGAATATTTTATCGAAGCATCCATTCCTTATATAAAATATGCGAGTACGTCTTGCATTCTATCCAGCATGATCAGGTTGAGCTTTCCGAGAAAGCGGACCAGCACCGGAATGACCGTTATCAGCACCACTAAGCCCACAAGTATCTTAAGCTGTAAATTTACCACAAACACGTTGATGTTCGGCACAACCCTCATGAGGATGCCCACGCCCACCTCTGCCAGGATCTCGGTGACGATGATGGGCAGGGCCAGCTGGAGGGCATAGACCAGGATATATCCAAACAGTTCGATGACGTATACTCCGATTTTACCGCTTATTCCGCCGAGCCCCACAGGAACCACGCTGTAGGATTTAGCCGCGATTGCCAGCATTGTGACGTGGCTGTTTGTAATGAAGAACAGCATGGCATACATGGCGGTGATCAGATTTCCGGTCACGGAAACCTGTGAGTTGGTGGTGGGATCATACATCTGCGCCATGCTGAACCCCAGCTGAAGGTCCATGAGCTCGCCTCCGATGTGGAAAACCGCCAGGAACAGCTGCATAATGAATCCCATCGCGAACCCAACGGCGAATTCCCGAACCATGGAGAGCAGAAGGTCGATGGTAGTATAATCCGCCACATAATAGCCCGCCAGGCTGTGGACCACATTGAAGGCGATCCCCAGGGAAAGTCCGATCTTTACCATGGCGGGGACGCTGCCTCTCCCGAAAATCGGATTGAAGAACATCACCCCGGTCATCCGGCAGCCCGCAAATAAAAACAGGTACCATGTGTTTAAATCGTTTAACATCAGATCGACGTCCCGATAAATTCAAAGATCCGGTTCACCAGATCCACCATCTGCTGCAGCATCCAGCCCCCGAAGAGGATCAGTACCAGCGCTGTGACGATGAGCTTGGGAACGAAGGTCATCGTCTGCTCGTTGATGGATGTCGCCGCCTGGATGATGGATATGAACAGCCCTACCAGAATGCTTACCAGCAGGATCGGAGTCGCAACCTTAAAGCCTGTTATGATCGCATCCCGGAAAATCTCGGACAACGCTATCACGTCCATTGGAAGCACTCCTTTCGTCAGTTATATGTCATCACCAGGGTCCTGATCAGAAGGCCCCAGCCGTCCACCACCACAAACAGCATGATTTTGAACGGCAGCGATATCATGACCGGGGGCAGCATGATCATACCCATGGACATCAGGGTGCTGGATACGATCATATCGATGATCAGGAACGGGATATATAGTAAAAAGCCTATTAAAAACGCTCGTTTCAATTCGCTGGTTATAAATGCGGGTACAACGATATGTAACGGGAGTTCGGCCCCTTCCATCTGAGCGATATCCTCATCTTCGGACAATCCCTGGAACAGCTCCACTTCCACTGCGGTGGTCTGCTTCAGCATGAATTCCTTCAAGGGGACCGACGCCCTGTCCAGGAATTCCTGGGTTTCAATGAGGCCGTCATTATACGGCTGCAGGGCGGTTTCGTTGACCTGCGACAGCACAGGCTGCATGATAAAAAATGTAATAAAAAGTGCAAGGCCCACCATTACCTGGTTCGGCGGCGTCTGTTGAAGGCCGAGCGCGCTCCTTAAGAAGGAAAGCACGATGATGATCCTCGTGAAACAGGTCATCATCAGGAGAATAAACGGAGCGATACTGATCATGGTCAGAATGATGATCATCTTTACCGCATCGGAGCCTTGCCCGTTGATAATGAATTCCATAACTAGTCAACACCCTTCCGCTTTTTGGCTCCATTGATCAGACTCCTGAATCCATCTCTGCCCAGCAGGCTTTTCAGGCCGTCCCCGCCGGTTCCGTGATCCGCGGGGAGAGGGATCGTCTCGTCAAGCTCCATCAGGATATCCACTTTCTGGTCGCTGACCCCCATCATATACTGCCTTCCCTCGATATCCACGATGAGGATGGATCCCGTTTTACTGACCACCAGTCTGTCAACCACCTTAATGTGTTTTCCTCCGGCGATAGGTCCCATTTTTTTGGCGTACCACCTGCTGGCATAGTAGGTCAGCAGTATGATGCAGACCGTGCCGATGAGGGCGAACAGCATTGAAAAAACATCTCCAATCAATCCGTTCAATTCAGAATCTCCTTCGGTTAATCTCCCAGAACGTTTTTCACTGTCTGGATCAGACGTTCCGGTTTAAAGGGTTTTACGATGAAATCCAGAGCGCCCAGCTTGATGGCTTCCACAACCATGCTTTCCTGGCCCATGGCGGAGCACATGACCACCCTTGCCTGGGGATTGATCTGTTTAATGGTCTGCAGGGTCTGTATCCCATCCTTGATGGGCATGGTGATATCCAGCAGGACCAGATCCGGATTGTTCTCCGAATATTTGTTAATCGCGTCTTCCCCATCGCCGGCTTCGATGAAATCGGAATAGCCCGCCTTTTTTAGATTGTCCTTTACCATCATCCTCATAAAAGCCGCATCGTCAACTACCAAAATTTTTGCCATTATTATCTACCTCACTTGTTATATATTTAAATCCGATATATTTACTTGATCTCATTTAGGCTCGAGTCTTTTGCCTTGATGATCTCCGTGATCCTCACGCTGTAGTTGTCGTCCACAACGACGACGTCCCCCCTTGCGATGAGACGTCCGTTTGCCATAACGTCTACCTGGTCCCCGGCCTGCCGGTTCAGTTCGACGATATTGCCCACCGTAAGCTCCGCGATGTCCTTGATCTTCTTCCTTGTCTTGCCGAGTTCCACTGTGATCTGGATCGGTACCGACATGATCAGCTCCAGATTGTTGTCCTCGATTCCCAGCTCGGCTGCTGTTCTCTCCAGGCCGCCCAGAGGTTTGTAGTTATACGGAGCCGCGTGGACCGGCTGTTTCGGAGCCTGCTCTGCCATGGGCGCCATATAAGGCCTTGTTTCAACGGCCGCCTGCACGGCTGTCTGGGTGGTTGCGGCCGCTGCATACGCTACCGCGGCGGCGGCCTGTGTTACGGCGGCAGGGGCTGCCTGCGCCGGCGGCGCCATCGGCGGAACTGCGCCCGCCGGGGATGCGGCGGCAGCGGGTATTTCCGCGACCGTTGGAACCGGAGCTGCTGCCGGCATCGCCGCCTGCGGAACCTCCGCCTCCTCCTCCATGTCGCTTGCGCCGTAGGACCTTCTGACGATCTCTTTCGCCAGCTGGGGATCCATTGCGCTGAGAAATTCACTTTCCACAAGCCCGTCAATGCTCAGGTTGAATTTTATGCTTACCAGGAAGTCTCCGGTCAGAGCGAAATGGCCTGTCATATTCTCCGTGGTGTCCAGGATTTCCGGGGGCGAAATATTCACCGGCTCCCCAAGGAAGGATGCCAGCGCGCCGGCGGCAGATCCCATCATCTGGTTCATGATCTCGCAGATCGCGCTCATGCTGATCTCATCCAGCTCCACCATCTCCGAAGGATCCATGGCCAGCAGATGCCCCAGGACCTTTTTCAGGTCCTCCTCCCTCAGCAACAGGATATTCGTTCCGTCGACCCCTTCGATATATCTGATCAAAACGCCGATTACCGGTTCGAGGTAAGAAAATTCGAATTCATCGATCGGCAGCGTCTGGATCCTCGGCGTCGTGATGCTGACCTTCTTGTCCAGTATGGTGGACATTGCCGTTGCAGCAGCGCCCATACTGATATTCATCACCTCGCCGATTACATCTGTCTCCATCTCAGTCAGTTTGTAATTTTCATTGTCGTTCGTCATCTAAATATGGTCACTTCCTCTCTTAATCGATTCACGGATCGCAACGGCCCGTTTTTTATTATAAGAACCCATCTCTCCGCGGAACCAGACAGTCTCTCCCACAGCCAGCTCAACCAGCGAATTTTCGGGTTTGTTCAGCTTGATGATATCTCCCACTTCCAGGTCAAGCAGATCCTTTGACAGTAAGTCGATGGTGCCCAGTATACCGGTGACCTCCAGATCCGACTCGCTGATCTCCCGCATGATATCCGCTTTCCGCTGAGCGTCCGACAGCAGGTCGCCCCGCCTTACCTTTTTGCTTTGGGCGTTTTTCAGTTTAAACATGGCGTCCAGTGTGACGGCGGGGATGCAGATGTTCATTTTCCCCTGGGTATCTTTCACCAGGATATTCATCACAACGATTACGACATTTTCATCAGCGCCGATTCCCTGCAGGATCCTGGCGTTGGTTTCCAGCTTCATCAGACGGGGAGCGATTTCCAGATAATCGCGCCATATGGTCTTCATCGGGTTGACGACCCCTCTCATCAGATGCTCCAGGATGCCAATTTCAATTTCCGTATAGTCCCGGTCCGCTTCCAGGGGCTTGCCCACGCCTCCCAGCAGCCGGTCGATGCAGCAAAACCCGATGTCTTTTGAAAGGTCCAGCAGTACGAGGTCCTCATCGCTGTGTTCTTCTTTGACCGCAAAATCCAGCACGCCGATAAGCACCGAGTCCGGCAGCGCATTATTGAATTCATAATAATGCTGCTCCTCCACTTCGATGATCTCAACCATGCAATAGGTCTGCAGAATGCCGGTGATATAGGAAGAAAGAAGCCTCGCATAGTTTTCATAAATGCTGTACAGCAGCTTCAGCTGCTCCCTGGTAAAAAGCTTGGGGCTTCGGAAGTCATATTCCTTGACTTTCTTTCCCGGTGTCTGTTCCGGCTGTTCCTGTTTATTGCCGCTGGTCAAACTGCTCAGCAGCAAGTCGATTTGACTTTGCGAAAGAATTTCACTCATAACGCTATCTCCTAATCGTTGCAGTTTTTATTTCCGCCAATGCCTCTGCCAATGCTTCTGCAAATTCCAAAGTCATGATTTGGCAGCTCCGCTATCTGCCATAAATGCTTCTCTTAAAGGCTACCACTTTCGATATCACATCCGCCGAGCTTTCCGCGACGACGAAATGCTTGCCGTTTAACAGCGTGATGGTGGTGTCCGGTCTTTCCTCAATCGTTTCAATAAGTTCGCAGTTCAAAATAAATGTCTCATTATTGCTTTTGTTCAGTTTTGTAAGTTTGATCATAATAATCTCCCTTTCAGGCGGCTTATGCCTCCTCCGCCAGGGGGACCCGGCGGTTTATTAAACGGGGTTCAGGGGGAGCGGGCCGCCCCCCTCTGAACCTTATTTTATTTTTTCAAATCGGCTTATCAGCCTTTAAGCTTATCTCTTCATGCTGACCAGCTCGGCAAGCATTTCGTCTGAAACTGTGATCATTCTCGTATTCGCCTGGAAGCCTCTCTGGGTGATGATCATTTCGGTAAACTCCTTGGACAGGTCCACATTGGACATTTCAAGAGCGCCTGACCTGAAATTTCCGGTGCCCCCGTTGCCCGGGATCGTTGCGATAGCCTCGCCGGAGTTGGTGGTTTCCACACAATATCCTTCACCGTCCTGAGACAGACCGTCGGCATTGATAAATTTCACCGTAGCCATATGAGCGATTTTTTCAGGAACTCCCGGTCCCGGACCCGCTACACCGAGGACGGTGTCTGTCAAAGTGCTTAAATCCAGAGAACCGAGAGCGGCAGGATCTACCGTCAGCGTCATGTCACCTACCACCAGCGTATTTCCCAGGATATTTCCCGTCGCTGTCATAGTCCCCGTTGCGGTTGCCACTGTCCCTGCCTTTGTGGGAACGGATATGTTTAGGGTGATGCTGTTCGGCACAATGGTCCCCACGAGAGTGGCCGCATTCGTACTGGGAATTGCAACGCCGTTTGTTCCTGCCGGATCGGTGGGAATCGTAATCGTAACAGTACCAGCGGCCGTATCCGGAACGGTAAATGTCAGATTACCTGCCGCACCGTTCCATGCCGTGACAGTAGCAGCTCTGGGAGTTACTCCATCGCTGTCCGTATAATGCAAAACTGCGTCGGTTCCGGCGCCGTTCCAGGTAACGGTAAGAGGGCCTGTTGCTGCATCAGGATTATTAGCGTTCATGGAGAAACCTGTATAAGCAGTGCCGTCTGCCCTTGTGGCCGGGGCCAGCGCTTTGTTGGTGCCCGCCGTGGCGCTGGTAATGGTTACATCCCCGCTGTAGTTGGAGGTGGCATTCAGGCCGGCGCTTTTTATCCAAGCGGTATCGGAGCCCAGAGACACAACGGGATCGCCATCTCTGATGGCCGTGATCTCGCCGTTTTTACCGATGGAGACCCCTGAATATTTATCCATTTGTGCGGGGTCAACCTTGATGGGAGCCAGGTTCTGCACGGGAGCGGTGCCGTCGGCGTTCAACTGGGCGTTTTTCGTAGTGGGATCCAGCGTGAACCCAAGCACCATGTTGCCATTTCTGTCCACCAGGTTGCCTGCCTCGTCAAAGCTCAAAACTCCAACCCTCGTATATTTGACTACTCCGTCGCTGTTTTTTACGGGAATATATCCGTCTCCGTTGATGTATACGTCCAGGGCCCGGTCGGTGGTTGCGCTTCCCGCCCTGGTATTGAGCACATCGATGGAGTTCACCTTTGCGCCGTAGCCGAGCTGGGTGGGATTGGTCCCTCCCGAGTTTGACGTCGGCGAGGAAGCGCCGGTCATGGTCTGGTAGAAGACGTCGGAAAAGGTCACTCTGCTTGCTTTGAATCCATAAGTGTTAACGTTTGCTATATTGTTACCGATGACGTTCATCTTGGTCTGATGTGCTTGCAGTCCAGAGACTGCGGAATACATTGATCCTAACATTTTAAATCCTTTCTGCGCCTGACGCGGGCTTATCTGTCGGTCAAAGCCCGCCATAGCTTCCTGTTAAGGTCCGGCTATATGAATACGGCGCCGTCTATGTTTGTGAATACGTTGCTTTTCATTTCATTTTTGTCTACTACTGTGATGACTACCCTGTTTGGTGCGTTGACGATGTAGGCGGAATCGTCCATCACAATCAGAGCGTCCCTGATGCCTTTCTGCTTTGCCCGGTCACAGGCGTCCTCCAGACGGTTCAGATCGTTTTCACTGATCTGTATGTTTCTTTCTTCCGTCCTCTGGCTCGCGTGCTTTGAGAAAGAAATCCGTTGGTTCAGCTGCTCGCTCAGGATTTCCTGGAAGGACCTGCCGTTGTATGTCTGAGCGGTCTCTTCCGGCTTCTGACTCTGGGGATTGATCTTCTCCGACTGCCTGATGATGACGTCCGTCAGGTTGTACCTGTTGCTCAAAATTTCGTTAGACATCGCCGCCACCTTCTGTTCCGCCCGATTCGTCCGTTCCGCCGCCTCCGTCAGTTTCGCCCGAGTCGTTTGTTCCGCCTGTCGAGTCACTGCCTTCTGTTTCGTTCACTGAGTTTGCGTCGTTATTCGTTTCGTCCACCGGGGCTTCGTCGTCATCCTCTTCGGGATCCGGATCGTTAATGCCATCGCCGGGAATGATAATGTCCGGCTCCTTCACCTGCATGACCCTGCTTAATGGAAAGGCGACGCCGTCCACGACGATTTCCGCGCTGCCGTTAAACAGGTTGACTCCTTCGACGATACCCTTGTATGTATTCAGGGTCCCGTCGGCATTGGTTCCCGCCAGGATCACTTCCTTCCCGATCAGGCTTACGCTGTAAGCCGTCGCCGAGAGCGTGCTCATGTCGGAAAGCGCCTGCACCATGGAAAACTGAGTCATTTGAGCCATAAATTCCGTGTCGTCCACAGTATTGTACATGTCCTGATTGGCAAGCTGAGCAACCATAAGCTTGAAAAAGTCGTCCATGTCCAGGGTGTTTTTGCCTGTCGTGCCGCTTGTGGAACCTGATGCGTTTGAAGCGCCGCTTGTTCCGTAATTGTTAATTGAATCAATTGACACTGTGCTTCCTCCTTTCTGTTAGTTTTCAGGTTGGCTTATACGGTATAATTCATTCTGTGAGAACCGTACCAGTATGCCTCGATCCTGCCTGTCGGACCGCTGTCCTGAGTTTCCTGCTGCGGAAGGCCGTATGTACCGGTCAGGTCCGCGCCTTTGGCGGATTCTCCCTGGAACTGCTCCTGCTGCTTTCTGTGGGAAAAGTCCATGGCCGTGTTCATCAGATTGCTCTGGCTCTGACTGCTGTCCTGGTTCTGGGAATTCATCTGTTGGCTTACGTGGACGCTTTCCACCTGGACGTTCTGGAGTCCCATTCCCGCGATCAGCTTGTCCACCTGGCTTGTCAGCAGAGCCTGGGTCTTTGAGTTTGCCGCCAGAATATCAATAATGAGTTTCCCTTCGCTGAGCTTCAGTTTGATGTCAATCTGACCCAAGTCTTCCGGCTCCAGCTGCATTTTGAATTCCGTCGTCCCTTTCTGCTCCAGCTTTGCAAGGATTTCATCCCTGATCTGGCTGTAAGGCTCCGCTTTATCTACAGTCGGGATAAAGGGATCCTGCTCTGCCGCACCGCCGGATTGGCCCGCACTGTGCAGATGCTGAGTTTCCTGTGCAATCTGGCTGTAATCGGCCGTTTCTGATTCCTCAGGCGCTTTGTCACCTTTTACCGGGGCTGTTTCAGGGAATCCGGTTTCTGTATCGGTTGTCTGCGGTACAATACTGCCTTCCTGCATTCCGGCTTCCTGCCCTGAAACCACCGTCCCGCTCCTGGCGTTCAGTACCGCCTGAGAAGGATTCGGTTGTGCAGAATCGATTTCTGTCGGAGCAGGAACTGCAGAATTACCGCCGCTTAAGGCTGCCTGGCCGGTACCGTCTGTTGTTGGCGCTTTTCCATTCATTCCATATGCCGCAAACGCCGGGAATTTGCTGCCAACGATCGCTGCCTGTTGAGCCGGCTGCCGCTGTGCTGTGATCTGAGCGTTGGTTCCTTCCGGAAGAGATCCGGTTTCAGTCAGGACTGCCGCCTGAGTGCCGTTCAGAAAAAGGGCTTTTAAGCTTGCCGGAATTCCTGCGTCATCTCCGCCTGCGACTGTTGCCCCAAGGGAAACCGCCATAACCTCGGCAGGGCTACCTTGCGATCTGACTGCTGTCCGACTGCCTTCGGTAACCTGTACGGCTCCCGCCATCGTATTCAGCAAAGCCTGAATTCCTTCAGCCTGTCCGCCGGTTAAAGCCGCAAGTATATCAAGAGTCCCACTTTTTGCCTCAGGATTTGATCCGCCTGCCTTCACTTTGCCGCCGCCGGCTTCACCGGCGCCTGTTCCGGCATCCATCAGGCTGATCCCTGAAAAATTCCCTTCTGTCAGAAGCATTGCGGCTAACAGATCGCTGTCTGTCTCGCCCAACATATCCTGTGCTCCGCCGCCAGCCTCATCCGCAGTTTCCGCCGCTGAACCTTTAGCTGTCAGCATCTGAACGATCAGCTGCTGGAACAGGGATCCCGCATATCCGGCTGTCATAGCCTTTGCCGTACCCTGCTGACCAGTATCTGCAATACCCTGCCATCCGGCTGCCACCGCTGCACCGCCCGCGTCTCCGCTGAAAAGTAATGCCTTTCCTATGCTGTTGTCAATGTTCATTATCTCACCTCCTTTCCTGCTTTTTAATGCGCAGCCTTATTACTAATTTTGCGCAATCATTTATGAAGACGAAACCCTCTGACTAGACCGACTTCCTCATGATCTTCTCTGTTGACACGAATTCCTCAAGCTGTCGTTCCGTGTCTTTAAGGTCTTCTTTTTTGTACTCGTCGTATCTGGAAGTCCTGATTGTCTCCAGGGATCTCGTTTCCAACTTTACTTTTTTAACCACGTCAATCTGCTTGTTCACCTGCGTCGTGATGCTCTCGATAGTGATCTGCGCAGTCTTGATCTGGTTTCTGAGATATTCGGTATAATGGGAATACATCCGGCAGGTTGCCGCCGTAGTGCAGCGCTCCTGCACCTTGCGTTCGAATTCCGCCCGGCACTGTTCCTGATCTGTCTGAAGCGTGAACAGCCTGTGCTGCGCCTCAGACAGCTGGTTGTTCAGCACCCCCAGCGTCATCAGTTCGCCGTTCAGAACCTGCCCTTTGTAAGATAATAATTTTTCAAGCTGGAATTCGAATTTTTTCATATGATGCCCCTTTAAATGATCGCCGATTTCATCATCGTCACGCTGTCTTCGTAGGGAAATTTGCCGTATACGTCCTGCTGCAGGAATTCGTCGATTCTGTCCATCTTTGATAAGGCCTCGTCCAGGGCTTTGTTTGTTCCGCTTTTATACGCGCCGATGCTGACCAGGTCGTAGTTCGCGTCGTAGACCGACAGCAGGTTTCGAAGCTTCCCGGCAGCGCTGAGCTGATCCCTGTCCGCGATATCGTTCATCAGCCTGCTGACGCTTCCCAGGACGTCAATAGCGGGATAATGGTTCCGGGCGGCGATCTTTCTCGACAGCACGACATGCCCGTCGATAATACCCCTCACTGTGTCGGATATGGGCTCGTTGACGTCGTCCCCTTCCACCAGCACCGTGTAGATCCCTGTGATGGAGCCGTTTTCAAAATTTCCGGTCCTTTCCAGCAGCTTCGGCATCATGGAATAAATGGAGGGGGTATATCCCCTGGCCACCGGCGGTTCTCCCGTCGCCAGCCCGATCTCCCTCTGAGCCATGGCAAATCTCGTCAGGGAGTCCATCATGAGCAGCACATCCTTGCCCTGGTCCTTGAAGTACTCCGCAATGGTGGTCGCCACCAGGGCGCATTTCATTCTCTGCATCGGAGGCTGGTCTGAGGTCGCTACGACGAGAACGGAGCGGGCAAGTCCGTCCTCCCCCAGGTCCCTTTCCAGGAACTCGCGGACCTCTCTGCCTCTTTCTCCTACCAGCGCGATGACATTCACGTCGGCTTTCACATTTCTGGCGATCATGCCCAGCAGCGTGCTTTTTCCCACGCCGCTTCCTGAGAATATCCCCATCCTCTGACCTTTTCCTATGGTCAAAAGTCCATCGATGGGTTTGATCCCAAACTCCAGGATGTCGCGGATCCTCGGCCTGGAAAGCGGATTAGAGCTGGCGCTCTGCACCTCGTACTGCATGCCGCATTCAATGGGCCCGCCGTCGTCAATGGGCTCGCCGACGGCGCTGATGACCCTGCCGATAAGGTTCTCCGACATGCCGATTTTCAGGGCTGAGTTGGTCGTTTCCACAAGGTTTCCGGAACTGATCCCTTCGGGCTCCTCATAGGGCATAAGCAATACCTTGTTTCCCCGGAAGCCCACCACTTCGGCGCTGATATATTTTTTATTCCCGTGTCCGTATATCCTGCAAAGATCGCCGACCTTGCAGTCGGGACCGCTGGACTCGATCATCATACCGATGACTTTGTCGATCCTGCCGAAATACGTATAGGAATCTGAGTTGCGTATGATCCTGCAATAATTCTTAGCGTCCATTTCAAAGCTCCTTTACAGCCGATGTGTGCAACTGACGCCCAGTTGTCAATACGAGCGATCAACGGCCTTTTTCAACTGCTCCAGCTGGACCGGTATGCTCATGTCCACGATACCGCCTTCATTCTCGCTCATGATCAGGTCTTCTTCCTTGATCAGGACCAGCCTGGCGTCTTTCGTCAGGTTCCGCATCTTCTTCACTGTGGCTTTATCAATATGGATATCCAGTGTTTTCTGGTATTCTGAAAAATATATCTTGTAACTTCCCTCATTTTCCGCAACGATCTCTTCCAGCATCTTCTGTACCGCGCTTTCATCTGCCTGCACATGCTGTTTCATGATCTTTTTAGCTATTTCAAAGGCGATTTCGATCAGGTCTTTCTCGTTCCGCTCAAGCTCAGCTTTTTGATCCGTTTTAAAAAGATCGATAAGCCGCCGGAGTTCCAGAAGCCCCTCTTCCGCCGCGGATTCCGAAGCGCTGGCGCCGTCTACAAGCCCGCGGAGGTAGCCTTCCTCATACCCTTTTTTCTCGGCGTCCTCCATCATTTTCCTGCTGCTCTTCATTGCGTTGTCAATCAAAGTGTCGGCTCTGGAGCGGGCTTCATTTTCAATGTGCGAGGCCTTGTTCAAGCCCTGCCGGATGATGGCTTCCTTTTGCTGCTTCGCTTCATCGATATCAGCTTTCTCAGCTGCGGCGTCATTGGCCGCAGGAGCCGCTCTTCCACTGTCCGCCGCCGCTCCGTTATTCGTAACGACACCGCAATCCGAAACGCTTTTATTCACCGGCGGGGGCATATTAACTAGCTGTTTCGCTTTCACGATACTAGACAATGATATCATCCTTTCCGCCCTTGGCAATGACGATCTCGCCCTCCTCTTCCAGCCTGCGTATCACCGCGACGATCTTCTGCTGGGCGTCTTCAACGTCTCTGACTCTTACATTATGTAAATAATCCATCTCGCTCTTGACGGTATCTCCCATACGCTGGGACATGTTCTCGAAGATGACATTGGCCACTTCCTTGTTGGCGCCTTTGAGTGCCACCGCCATTTCCTTTGTGTCCACTTCCCTGAGGAATCTCTGGATGGCAAGGGGATCCAGGATGATGATGTCTTCGAATACGAACATCCGCTTCCTGATTTCCTCCGACAGCTTCGGGTCGTTCCTGCTCAGTTCGTCGAAGATAAATTTCTCGGTTCCCCGGTCGATGTTGTTCATGATTTCCGCGATATAGTTGATGCCGCCGACCTCGAGCAGGTCGGTGAATATGACGGATTCAAATTTCCTCTCAAGGATGGCTTCCACCTGCTTGATCACTTCCGGCGAGGTCCTGTCCATCCGCGCGATCCGTTCCACCACCTCGACCCGGATGCTTTTCGGCAGCTCGGCGATGATGGACGACGCCTGGTCCGCCCTTGCGTAAGAAAGGATCAGCGCGATGGTCTGCGGGTGCTCGTTGACGATCATGTTCATGAGGTTCTTGTAGTCCGCTTTTCGGATAAATTCGAACGCTTTCGTCCTCAGTGTCTTGGTCACGCGTTCCAGAAGCGCCGTACCCTGCTGGATACCGAACGCCTTTTCCAGAACATTTCTGGCGTAGGCGATGCCGCCTTCCAGGTATACCTTCTGCGCGACGCAGAGACCATAAAATTCATCGACGACCTGATCCGATATTTCAGGCTTTATGCTTTCCTGACGGGTGATCTCATAGGTCAGCTTTTCGATTTCCTCTTCCGCAAGATGTTTATAAATACTGGAAGCCACATCCGCCCCAAGGGATATGATGATCTGGGCCGCTTTCTGCCTTGGTGTCAGAGAATCCGAAATTCCTAACATCGTCAATTACCTCTCTATATTCTATCATCCTCGCTCTTAAGCCACGACTTGATCATCGCGGCCGCGATCTCCGGATTGGTCCGTGCAAACTGCTTGACTTCTTCTCTTCTTACATCCTGAATCGGCGTAATAGGCTTGACCTCTTCCACCGCCTCACCGAACAGTGCGTTCAAAGCTTCATGGGTGCTTTCCGCGCTTGCCATAGCCAACGCCTCCTCTTCCGCCTTTCTGCGCCGCATGATCACGATGAGGGCGATCAGGCTGATCAATACCACGACGCCTGCCGCGATTCCACCGTAAAGAACCATTTTATTGATGCCTTCAGGCATAGACGGCGGAGCCGCTTCTTCCTCTTTATAGAACTGGAAATTCTGGACCGTAATGCTCTCCGGGCTCACTCCCGCGGCATAGGCCACAAGCTGGGTGACGCTCTCCCGCTCTCCCGGTTCAAAGGACGCCTTGTCGATGGCAATTCCGATGGAAATGCTCTCTATGGTGGCGCCGGATTTCTGGGTCTGGGATTTGGTCTGGCTTACCTGGTATTTTATGTTCTCGTTGGTACTGGTCGAGGAGCTTTCTCCCGTGGTTCCGGTGGTCTCTCCGTAAGTCGGTATCTCCGAGTTCGTATCAGTGCCCGCGACTCCTCCGCCCGTCTGGTTGGATGTGGAGGATTCGTTGCTGCGCGTTTCTTCACTGATGACGCCGCTGTTTTGCCCGTCGGGGGACGGAGTATAAACCGTTTCCTCTCTTACCAGCTCATCCGTATCGACGGCGGCCGTGACAGAAACGGTAAACTCTTCGCCTTTATATGGTCCCAGGAGTACCTCGGTCACTTTTTTTCTGATATCGTTTTCGATTTGCCGGGTAATATCGATTTTTGCGTAATCGGGGCTCCTGCCGAGGCTGGTCTCAATAAGATCGTTTCCCTGGCTGTCGGCCAGAGCGATGTTTTCCTTCAGAAGGCCCGAAACGGACTTGGCGACCAGATTCTGGATCCCCAGGATCTGATTTTCCGTCAGGGTGCTCCCATCTTTCATATGTATAATAACCGAAGCGGTAGGCTTTTCTTTGTCCTGCAGGTAAAACACGTTCTCCTCGGGGACGGTAATTGTGACCACCGCGTCCTTAACGCCTTCCAATGTCTTGATGCTGGCTGCGATCCTTTCCTGCAGCTGCATGTTCATATACTGTCTGCGCTCGTAATCCGTCGTAAGCATCCCACTGTTTTCTTCAATCAGATAATAGCTCAGTCCGCTTTTGGGGTAACCTTCCGTCGCAAGCTGCATCCTTACCCTGGATTCGTCCTGCGCAAGCACCATGATGGCGCCGCTGCCGTCCACTTTGACTTCCACTTCCATTTCCTGCAAAGCCGCCAATATTTCAGAAGTCTCGGCATCAGAAAGCTGATCAAAGATCACGACGTAATCCTTTGAGTTCAGTAAAATGCTCAGGGCAAGGGCAGCGATGACCGCAACGATCACACCGCCGATTACGAGCCTTTTCACCGTTTTGGAAGTATTCCCCCAAAATTGGGCCAACGGCGCCAAGGCTTTTCTTATCTGCTCATTCATATATAATTCCATCCGTAAAAAATAACTAAGTCTGGTAATTAGTTACAAGAAAAGAAAATATCCCGCAAATTATGGGCTATAAGCTAGTCCTCATAATTTCGGAATAAGCGTCAAGGAACTTGTTTCGCAGCTGTACCATGGTCTGCAGAGCAACATCCGCCTTGGCGGCGTCGATGATCATGGTATGCATATCGTCCATTTCTCCAATGGACAGCTTGTATGCATCCGTTTTGGTGACTGCTTCCGTTTCCTCCACATTGTTCACGACTTCTTGAAAGATTTCCCGAAAGCCCAGTCCGGAACCGTCTCCGGTGGCTCCTGCGGGTTTTTCAGAATTGGAACCGATAGAATTAATACTGCTCGTATTAATGTTAGAACTTAAAGGAACAATAAACATTTTTCTACCTCACTTATTACAACCTTCTACACAATTTCTACACACACACTAACGGTTAAGGGATCTACACACATCTACACATTTACACACATCTTTACACACATCGTCTTAACATTCTGTCCGGTTCTTTAGAACCAATTTTCTTTGAAAATCACATTCTGTCCGGTTTTCTTCGTTTACCTGCCGATCTCCAACGCCCTCAGGATCATTGATTTTGTGGCGTTGAAGGCTGTCACATTTGCTTCGTAAGCCCTGCTTGCGCCCAGCATGTCGATCATCTCCTGCGCCGTATTCACATTCGGCATCATCACGTACCCCTCTTCATCTGCGTCGGGATGATTCGGATTGTACACGGGAACCAAGGGCGACTGGTCTTCGATGACGCTCTCCACCTTCACGCCGCCGGTCTGCACTTTTGAGGCCTTTTCCAACTCATTCCGGAAGCTGCCTTCATCCATGCTTGCAAGGACGGTCATTTTCCTGCGGTAGGGCGTGCCGTTTTCTGTCCTTGTGGTTTCCGCGTTGGCGATGTTCTGTGATATCACATCCATCCGCAGTTTTTGGGCTGTCAGTCCGGAGCCGGAAATATTCAGCGAACTTAAATAATCCATCCACATCTCTCCCTTCTTACTTATTAATTTTGCGTAATACTATTTAGTTATTAATATTAGTTATTAATTTTTTGAAATACTATATGCCCTTCCTATTTCTTGCCTTCGCTGATGGCGTATCGCAATCTTGCAAACATATCCGTCATGCTTCTTGTCAGGAATTGGTACTGGATCTGTGTTTTCGCCATTTCGATATTTTCGAGATCCAAGTCCACATTGTTTCCGTCCGCCCGCAATGCGGTTGAACGATCGGAGTAAATACTGATCTCTGAATCACGGATGGCGTCAATACCTTCGGTTATCTGTTCTTTGGAAGGTATCCTGTCTCCAAACTTTTGGATTTCGTTGTTCAAAGAATCTTCAAAGGAGACCCTGACCGCCTTGTATCCGGGCGTTTCATGATTTGCAATATTGTTGGCGATAGCCCGCTGTCTCTGCCAGGTACCGTCGAGTGCTTTCTGTAATATGGCAGATGTTATGGAATCACCGATCACTTACCCACCTCCTTGCTTGCTGATTTTGTACAATACTTTGTTGCTGTCAGCATCATCTGTGGAATTAAACTGTTCCGATTCCGAATTAAATTCCAGAATAAAACAAGTTTTAGCAGAATATTGATATAATTT
>DATMXY010000149.1:0-2224 GCA_035561275.1 Anaerovoracaceae bacterium
GGACACCCTGATTAAGAGTCAGGTGCTCTACCAACTGAGCTAACGAAGCACATCAGTTTTGCTATGTGAAGTAATTTTGTCTGCGACTTTTGGCACTTTTATAGTTTAGCAATTGTGACTGGGCTTGTCAATACAAAATTAGGGAAAAAATTAAGGCAGAATTTGCACGAAATTGCAAAGCTTTCTGCCTTTTCGGATTCTTAATGATACGATGAATTTATTCCTGTTGATTTGTTATTGATTGGCGGCGAGGGGTTCCTCTTCGGATTCAGCCGGATGTTCGGTGTACCAAAGCTTGTCGGCTGTTATCTTCCAGGCGTCGGCGGCGTGTACGCAGCGGCCGCAGAGTTCATCCACATCCTCGGGATGCTGGAGATCTGTGGAACCGGCGCCGGAGGCGTGGACCATGGCGGCCAGCCTTTCGGGATTGTCAAGCAGCGGGCAGGGCCGAAGGAAGTTCTCGTTAAAGGGCTGGTTTTTGTGATATTCCATAAACAGCGGCGAACGCAGGGCTTCCAGCAGGGATTTCTCCTTGATGTTGGAATCGGCGTAATGGACAAAAGCACACGGCTCGATGTCGCCGGCTGCGTTGATATGGAGATAGCAGCGGCCGCCCGCGATGCATCCGCGGACAAATTCGCCGTCGTTCCAGAAGTCCATGGTGAACAGAGGCTTTGCTTTGCGGAACTTTCTGATCTGGCGATACATATATTCGCGCTGCTCCGGAGTGACAAGCAGGTCCGTGACCGCGTCCTTGCCAACGGGTATATAGGTGAAAAGCCATGCGAACTTGCAGCCGCGGGCGATCATTTCGTCGATGTATTCTTCGCTGCCGATGACCTCGGCATTGTTTCTGGTATAGCAGGCCGAAAATCCGAATGGAAGTTTTTTCTCTTTTAAAATATCCATTGCATGGATCACCGCTTTGTAGGTTCCTTCTCCGCGGCGTGCGTCGGTTTCTTTTTCGAAACCCTCCACGCTGATGGCCGGCATGAAATTCTTCACCCGCAGCATTTCATCGGCAAACGCCTCGTCGATGAGGGTGCCGTTGGTGAAACAGGAAAAGACGCAGTCATTATGCTTTTCACAAAGCCGTATGATATCTTTTTTACGGCACAGAGGTTCTCCGCCGGTGAATATGAACATATGCATTCCCAGCTCTTTCGACTGCCTGATGATATCGTCCAGCTGCTCAAAGGTCATGGAAAGTTTGTCGCCATATTCGGCGGCCCAGCACCCGGTGCAGTGCAGGTTGCAGGCGGAAGTCGGGTCGAGCAGCAGCGTCCAGGGGATATTGCAATTATACTTTTTCTCCAGTTCCTTTCTTCGCAGATTGCGCAGGATAAGGGAGTTTCCGATGAAATTTTCAAGCACCGTTTTCCGGACGTTGTCCTCAACGTCGGTATAAAGGCTTTTCATCAATACATTCCAATTGTTGTCGGGATCGGTCAATGCCTCTCTGGCAAGCCGGCAGGCGGTTGCGTACTCATGGCCTCTGTCAAATTTCTCTATCCAATCGATCACCTTTGGAATATTCTCGTCTGGGTTTGAATCCAGATAGTCGATTACTTTTTTCAGACTATAGGCTTCGATCATTTCCTTCATTTTACCCAAAACAATCATCTCCTTTTTTAAAATCAAACGTATCAGTATTATTGTACCACCGCTCTTATAAAATACCATTAGACAAAAGATAAAAAATGTCTAAATTTGGAGCCTGTTCAATTATTTCATCAATATTATTTATTTTCGATTGTCTGAAAAAATTCCTGCAATTTCCGCTTATACTTCGAAAATAACTGAACAAAATATTCACTAAGGAGGGATGAGAAATGGAAAGCGCTCAGAACAAAATGAACAATTCGTCGAGTTGCTCGAATATTGACGAAAAGGTCAATGACAGACGAGATACTGCAGCAAACGATTCCACGAAATATAAAGGTGATTTGAGAGAAATCAAAAATCAGGGTGATATGAGAGATATCACAGATACAGGTGGAAACTTTAGGAACAAATTGACCAATTCATAACGGGTAAACTTACTGTAATTGGGTAGTTTTAGTCAGGTAGTCGATTCATCAATGTGCGTAGTTGATGGAATGCGATTCATGAAATCTCTCTTATAATACAAAGAGCGGGTACTAAACCCGCTCTTTCTACATTTTCAGTATATTCTTTACTCGATCGGCGTCCGCTCTTTTGCTCGTTTTCATTGCTATTCCCG
>DATMXY010000150.1:0-4272 GCA_035561275.1 Anaerovoracaceae bacterium
AAATCAGACTATTCGGGAAAATTTCAATGGTTTTCTCACTTGCATTGACAGATCCGATATAAATAAGGGGGAAAAAGTCGTGAATCTTCTTTTTCTCAGGTTCTGTGGATGCGATGACCACTCCGGTTCCAACTACTTCGATGTCGAATTCGGCGAGCGTTTCCGATATTCCCTTCACGCTTCCTCCGGCACGCATGAAATCATCGACGATGATCGCCTTTGAACCGGGCGTCACAGCCCGCTTTGAGATGGACATTTTCTGGATCCGCTCCGCGGCTCCGGAAAAATAGTTGATGCTGACGGTGGAACCCTCGGAGATCTTGCTTTCGCGGCGGATGACCACGAGGGGCAGGTTCAGCATGTGCGCGGTCATCAGCGCGACGGGGATCCCCTTGGTTTCTATGGTCACAACATAGTCGGCGCCCAGGTCATTGAATCTGCGGGCAAAGATCTCGCCTGCGCGCCTCACGATGTTGGAATCGAACATGATATCGGAGGTATACAGAAATCCGTTGCCCAGGATCCGGTTCTTGTCCCTGAGTTTTTCGCAGATCTGATTCAGCACTTTTTCGGCTTCCGCGTCAGAGATATGCGGGATGAGCCTGACTCCTCCCCCGGCTCCTCCGGTGGTTTCGATCACGCCGAGATCAAAGTGATCCAGGATCTGCTTCGCTGACTGGATATCCTCGCTGACGCTGGACTTGGCGGCGTCAAACAGGTCGCAGAAATATCCCAGGGAAAACAGTTTGTTCGGATTTTCGGACAGGATCTTTATGATCGCGCCCACCCGTTCCGTTCTTTTCATTGGTGGCATCCTCCTTGTACCGTAACCGCGTCGCTGTATCCGCAATGGCCGACCCATACCGGCGCCCGTATTGCGGCAACGGTAACATACTTCCCGTAAGTCGAATATAATTAACTTATGTGTTGATTTTATTCGGTTTTTATTATTTTGTCAAATTACCGGCATTTTTTTCATAAATTGTGGTATAATTATTTTGCGATTCATATGCAGCTGAAGCTGCCGGCGGTGCTGCCCGTATGAATCGGAAAGCGCATACGGAGGCTTTTTAATGCTTAATCTCAGAAATTTCAAGCATGTCCACTGCATCGGCATCGGTGGCATCGGACTTTCCGCCATCGCCGAGATTTTTCTTACGCGGGGTTACCAGGTGTCCGGTTCGGACATGAAGGAAAGTGAAATAACGGACAAACTGATCGGGCGCGGCGCCGCGGTATATCTGGGGCACCGGGCGAAAAATATCGCCGGCGCGGACCTGGTGGTTTATTCTTCCGCAGTTGCGCAGGATAATCCGGAGATCGCCGCCGCCGGTGAAAGCGGCATTCCCATCGCTTCCAGAGCGGAGGTGCTGGGCGCCCTGATGAAGGAATACGAGAACAGCATCGCCATCGCGGGGACCCACGGAAAAACCACAACCACTTCCATGATCTCCCTGATCCTTGAGAACTATGGAAAGGATCCCACCATCCTGGTGGGAGGCAACCTCCTGGAGATCAACGGAAACGTTAAGGTCGGGCACAGCGGATATTTTGTGACGGAAGCCTGCGAATACATGGACAGCTTTCTGAACCTCAATCCCAGGATCGAGATCATCCTGAACATCGACTCGGACCATCTGGACTATTTTAAAGATATTGAGCACATTGCCAGCTCCTTTGAGAAATTCGCCAATCTGGTGCCCGCGGACGGCACGGTGATCGCATTTGACGCAAATCCTTTCGTCAACAGCATCATCGACGACCTGAACAGCAACGTGGTCACCTTCGGCTTCAACGAACGCTGCGGATATTACGCTGCGGATATCGAGTTCAATTCATCCGGCATGCCGTCCTTCCAGGTCCACCACGGTGGAGAAGTCCTCTGCACCATGCAGCTTTCCATACCGGGGGAACACAACATCGCCAACGCGCTGGCGGCTTTTGCATGCTGCCATGGACTCGGCGTACCTGTGGAATCCATCGCTTCGACGCTGGAAGCCTATACGGGGACCCAGAGGAGATTCGACGTCATCGGGGTCACCCAGAACGGTATCACCGTCGTTGACGATTACGCGCACCATCCGACGGAAATCAAGGCAACGTTAAAGGCGGCGCAGAATGTGCCCCATAAAGAGCTTTGGTGCCTGTTCCAGCCCCATACCTATACGAGGACCCTGGCTTTATTCGACGAGTTTGCGGAATCCTTCGACGCGGCGGATAAAATCGTCATGGCTGAAATTTATGCCGCCAGGGAAAAGAATATATACCGGATCAGCTCCAGGGAGCTCGTCAATGAGATCAAAAGGGTACATCCGGAAAAAGACGTATATTACTTCGGCAATTTCGAGGAAATTGCCAGTTTTGTCATAAATAACGCCCAGTGCGGAGATCTGGTGATCACCATGGGCGCGGGGGATATTTATAAGGTTGCCGAGATCATACTCGAAAAAGACAGGTTGACATAGGCCTGTTTTCTTTTTATTCTGCTGCGGGCACGGAGGCGGATGTCATAGGGTTAATTGGACAGATCGGTTTAAATTTTTCTTTATGAATATGGGTATCGATGATATAATTAGTGTGTGAACAGAAATCCGGAAGGGAAAAAGGAGAGAGCTTATGGAAAAAGAGCTTATGGAAAAAGCGCTATCGGACTATGAGGCACAGGAACGGAAAAGGTATGAAATCAACCTGAGGCATCTGTCAAACGGCGTCAGATTCATAGATTTAAAAGCGGCTTACATCGATGAGACAGTGGAAATCGGAAATGGTACAGTCATTTATCCCGGTGTGATCCTTGAAGGCAATACCGTCATCGGGGAAAACTGCATCATCGGTCAGAACACAAGGGCCGTCGATTCCATCATAGGAAACGGTACCGAGGTGCAAAGCTCGGTTATATTGGAAAGCAAAGTGGGCAATGATACGAAAGTAGGGCCGTTTGCTTATCTGAGGCCTCACAGCACGATCGGAAACCGCGTCAAGGTCGGCGATTTTGTGGAAATCAAGAATTCCTCACTGGGGGACGGTTCAAAAGCGCCCCACCTGACCTATATCGGGGACGCCGATGTGGGGGAAAAAGTCAATCTCGGCTGCGGCGTCGTATTTGTGAATTACGACGGAAAGAACAAGCACCGGTCCGTGGTGAAGGACGGCGCTTTTGTGGGGTGCAACGTCAATCTTGTTTCGCCGGTGATCGTAGAGGAAGGGGCCTATATCGCCGCCGGAACCACAGTGACGCATGACGTGCCGAAAGAGGCGCTGTGCGTCGGGAGGACCAAGGAGAAGAACATCGAAGGCTGGGTAGTAAGGAGAGGTTTGTTAAATAAAAAATAGCGCAGGGGAAAATTTCACGATTGAGTATGAGGAAAGAGGTGCAGCAGCAGTAATGAAGAATGGAGTCTTCACAGATTTTAAAATTTTTGCGGGCAATTCCAATCACGAACTTGCGGAGGAGATCGCTTCCATCATGGGCAAGCCGCTGGGCAAGTCCACGGTAAGTAAGTTCAGTGACGGGGAAATCTCCGTAAGCTTATGGGAAACAGTAAGAGGGATCGATACCTACATAGTCCAGTCAACCTGCGATCCCGTTAACGACAGCTTAATGGAATTGCTGATCATGATCGATGCGATGAAGAGGGCTTCCGCCGGCAGGATCAACGCAGTCATCCCGTACTACGGGTATGCCAGGCAGGACAGGAAAGCAAAGGCGAGAGATCCCATCACAGCAAAGCTTATAGCCGACATCATCACAAGCGCGGGAGCGGACAGAGTCGTTACCATGGACCTGCACGCCGCTCAGATCCAGGGTTATTTTAATATCCCTGTAGACCACCTGCTGGGTATGCCGATCCTGGTGAAATATTTCAGGGAAATGCGGTTGGACGACCTGGTTATCGTATCGCCGGATCACGGCAGCGTGACGAGGGCAAGAAACATGGCTCATCCGCTGGACGCGCCCATCGCCATTGTGGACAAGAGAAGACCAAAAGCCAATGTCTCTGAGATCATGAATATCATCGGCGATATCGAAGATAAAAATGTCATTCTGGTGGATGACATGATCGATACCGCGGGAACCATAACCAACGCGGCCAACGCGCTGAAGGATATGGGAGCCAGAGAGGTTTACGCCTGTGCGACCCACCCCGTCTTATCCGGACCGGCCATTGAGCGGATTCAGGATTCCGCCATTAAGGAGCTGGTTCTGCTCAACACCATTCCGCTGCCTTCTGTAAAGAAAATAGATAAAATCAAACTGCTGTCCGTGGCGCC
>DATMXY010000151.1:0-3907 GCA_035561275.1 Anaerovoracaceae bacterium
GTCGGTAATCGCCTGTAAAAACGGACTGATCACCTTCAGCAGGGTGCGGTTTGCCTCCAGCCGTTCGTTCAATTCCTCAGGATTAAGACAAACGTCCGGGAACTTATTGGGATCAACTCCTTTGTTTCGGCATCGCATCCAGGAGCTGAGCACCTCCGCGGAGATTACATCCTCTTTCTGGACTTTACCCGTCTTCACAAAATTTTCCCATTCCTGACGTATCTTCTGCGTTCTTCCCTGTACGCCTTTTAAATCCGCTTGTAATCCAATATCCATTTAGTCCCCCTTAACCATTGAAAATCAGCGATAAATCCAGTATGGTAAAATTTTAAGACCATTTGTTTATACTCTTGATTTGATTATGCAATCCTGAATTTTATAAGTCAATCGCAATAAACGACAGGGTTTTACATAAAATTCAAACCGTAGGCGTATTTATTATTGACGCCGTCGTTCACACAGTTGGTACTCTTTCCCGTCAGATAGGATTCCAGATTGGAGACGGCGGTATCGATGAGGCGGGCCCTTGATTCCCGGGTGATCCACGCTATATGAGGAGTGACGATGCAGTTCGGCAGGCCGATGAGGGGGCTGACGTCCCGCGGAGGCTCAACAGACAGCACGTCCAGGCCTGCGGCGGAAACCTTCCCTGATCGTAAAGCCTGCGCAAGGTCTTCTTCGTTGATCAGCGGGCCTCTGGAAGTATTGAGCAGGATAACGCCGTCTTTCATTTTTGATATGGAATCTTTGTTGATGAAGCCTTTATTGTCTTCCCTCAGGGGACAATGGAGGCTTATCATATCGGAAGCCGCAAACAACTCGTCAAGAGAGGTAAAGGAAATGTGTTCCGATTCAAACGCGGGGTCGGGATATTTGCTTGCGATCAGGACCTTCATGCCCATAGCCTCGGCAATTTTCGAAACCCGTCTGCCGATGCTGCCGTAACCGATGACGCCGAAGGTTTTTCCGGCAAGCTCAATTTGGGTAGTCAGAGTAAAGCAGAAATCATCGGCATCCTGCCATTTCCCGGAATTGACCGCGCCGCTGTGGACCCCGACCCGATTGCAGATCTCCAGCAGCAGGGAAAAAGTAAACTGGGCCACGGAATCCGTCGAGTAGGCCGGTATATTGGTAACCGGAATATTGTGGGAAGAGGCATATTCCAGATCTACCATATTATATCCCGTTGCAAGGACCCCGATCCATTTCAGGTTCGGGCACCGGCTCAGCACCTCGGCGGTAAGCACGCACTTGCTCGTCATGACGATTTCCGCATCACCGATCCGGGGGACGACAAGCTCCTTCGGCGTCCTTTTGTATACTGTCAGTTCTCCGTACTTCTCCAGCCGGGACCAGCTTAAATCTCCCGGATTTATGGTGTATTCGTCCAATATGACTATTTTCATTTTTGCCTCCTGAAATATGGTATACTATAATTGTCCATATTATATCATGCAAACCAATCAGAGGAAATACAAGCAGCGGAGGTAATTCAATGGAGGTTTTGAATATAGCGCCGGTAAGATTTGAGGAAGCCAAAATGCTGATCCTGGACCAGACACAGCTTCCCGGGGATACGGTTTATCTGGAGATGAAGACGAAGGAAGACGTCTGGGACGCCATCTATCATCTGAAGGTTCGCGGCGCTCCGGCCATCGGCGTGGCCGCCGGATACGGACTGTATGTCAGCGTCCGGGAGGTTAACGCCACCGATTATCAGGATTTTTACCGGCAGTTTACGGCGGTCAAAACCCACCTTGCGTCTTCCCGGCCGACGGCGGTGAACCTGTTCTGGGCGCTGGACCGGATGGAGGGAATAGTGAAGGGTTTCGAAGAGAATGAAATTCGAAACGGTACCCGAAACGATGCCCGTAACGGCGCTGGTCGCGGCGGTTCCTGGGAGGAAACGCAGGAGGAAATCAAGAAGGCCTTGCTTGCCGAGGCGGAAAAGATCCGCGTCGAGGACGAAGCAGCTTGCCGCGCCATGGGAGAATACGGCCTGACGCTGCTCGCGCCGGGCATGGGGATCCTGACCCACTGCAATGCGGGGACCATTGCCACGGCAAAATACGGGACCTGTCTGGCGCCGCTATATATCGGCCATGAGAGAGGTTACAATTTTAAAGTTTTCGCCGATGAGACGAGGCCGCTGCTCCAGGGAGCCAGGCTTACCGCCTGGGAACTGAGCCGGGCCGGGATCGATACGACCCTGATCTGCGACAACATGGCGTCCATCGTGATGAAAAACGGCTGGATCGACGCGGTGGTGGTGGGCTGTGACAGAATGGCGGCCAACGGAGACGGCGCGAACAAAATCGGGACCTCCGGCGTAGCCATCCTTGCCCGCGAATACGGTATCCCCTTTTATATGTTTGTTCCCACTTCCACCATCGACTGGAACACGAAGACAGGGGAAGACATCCACATCGAGCTGAGAAAGGGAGAGGAGATCTATAAACTCTGGTATAAGAAGGACATGGCGCCGGAGGGCATTAAAACCTATAACCCGGCTTTTGACGTTACGCCAGCGAAGTACATCACCGCCGTCGTCACCGAAAAGGGCATCCTGTATCCGCCGTACGAAGAGAGTATCCGGAGATTATTTGAATGACGATTTGACACAAGAAGAGAGCTGTCAGCTTTATCCGCCTCTAAAACAAGAATACGGACTTTTGGATAGTCGACTACGATATCGATTTCATTCTCTTTTTCACTTTTTCTGTAATAGCCGACATTCGTGGTTAAACGGTAAAAGAGCCGGTATGTCGCGCGCTTAAGAACTTTATCCACCACATCATCGCGCATGACACGCTGGGCAAAGAGGTCATCCCTGGAAAGTGCCAGCTCAGGAAAACCGCCGACGGTCAAATACCTGTTGAAATGCTGCAGCAGCGGAGATAATCTGTGAAATATCCCCGTCTGCTCCTGTACAGACAGGCAATAAAAGCTATCTATGCGGGATATTTGTCTACCGAAGAAAGGAGAAGGATCAACTTATAGCGACCCTTCTATTCCAATAGCGTGGCTGAATTGTTCCACCATATAAGTGATAAGTCCGCATTGTATTTCTCTTGAACATTTTCACAGCTTTATGATCTGCATTAATATACTGATATCCAGGTCCTCATTTTCATGTTCTAAAACAGTGCGCACCGGTAACGATGCTTTAGCAGTGCGGCTTGTCAAATAACATTATCATTTTCCCTGCTGTTCTGCAAGGCTTGCTGCTCGATTATTTTCTGCTGCTGCTCATTTCCCGCCTTTAACTGTTCTATTTCCTTTTTTAACTGTTCGCTTTCCCTTTTCGACTGATCGTAAGTCTCTTTTCTCAGCTGCACATTTTCTTTTCTTTGTTGGGCGTGTTCTCTGCTCTGCGCTGCGGTTTCTCCACCCCGCCGGGCATATATCAAGATCAGCAGGCCCAGTATGCCAAGGGCAATTGCTCCGATGTTGGCGTAAACCGGATAAGTTCTGAATACCGGCAACAGGTTGGTTATACCCAGAAGGCCTATTGCCAGAAAAGCTAGGCTAAGAATAAAACTCGTCATTCTAACCATATGAAGCACCTCCAATACTTTAAATAGATTTTTGATTGTATATGTTGATTGCAATCTGCCGCAGGCAAATCAACCCAATGGAGTCAGTAAATTCATCTTCCCCTGATTACTCTTACCAAAATCATGATAATGGCAATTACCAGAAGAATATGTATAAATCCGCCCAGCGTATACGAAGAGACCAAACCCAGAATCCATAAGATAATGAGAATAACCGATATTATCCATAACATTGCGTGTCCTCCTTTCTTTTATCTTTATCCCTGACGTTCCGTCCATCGGGAGAAAAAGCGAGGGATACTATTGCAATACATATTGTATTACTTTGTAGCTATACTGTTATGCTATAC
>DATMXY010000152.1:0-3873 GCA_035561275.1 Anaerovoracaceae bacterium
ATAAAAAGCAGGTCGAAGTGCTTACCGATATCAACCTCGATGTGAAAGACGGCGAATTTATCAGCATCGTCGGCGCCAGCGGCTGCGGTAAAAGCACGCTGCTGAAGCTCATCGTCGGATTGGAAACCGCAACGGAAGGGCAGATTCTATTGGGTGGAAAAGCGGTGGAAGAACCTTCTGAGGAATGCGGCATGGTCTTTCAGGAAGCCAGGCTCTTTCCCTGGGCGACCGTTGTGCAGAACATCGGGTTTGGCGTTTCGAAAAAAGTCGGCGCGGCGGAGCGCAAAAGGCGCATCGACGAGCACATTGAGCTCGTCGGCCTTACGGAATTTTTGGAGGCAAGGCCGAATCAGCTTTCCGGCGGCATGCAGCAGCGCGTAAGCATTGCAAGAGCGCTTGTAGGCGAGCCGAAACTTCTTCTGCTCGACGAACCTTTCGGGGCGCTGGACGCGCTGACGCGCATCACCATGCAGCAGGAGATCCTGCGCATCTGGGAGGCGGAACGGCGGACGATGGTGCTTGTCACCCATGACATCGACGAGGCGATTTTCCTGGGCGACCGCGTTATCGTCATGTCCAGACGTCCGGGCAGCATTAAAAAAATCATCCCAGTGGATCTCCCGCGGCCGCGCAGCCGTACAAGCGAAGATTTCCTGAGATTGCGCAAAATCGTATACGGCGAGTTTTTTGAAGAGTCGGAGTATTCTGCGGAGTATTATATCTGAGATCCCTGCCACCGGCCGTGTGAAAGCGACCGGCGGCTGTTTTCTATCATCCGGTTTAAATCGCCGTTCCATACACCTAAAAATTTTCTGCCATAACACAAAAAACCGTCCTGTTGTGGAACGGGTTTCTTTTGCTATAATTAATATATGTCTCGTTTTGGCGATCGATTTTGCATTCCAAATTACGGGACGGTTTTTCGGAGGTTTCATATGTCAGAGATTGATTATACAGCACTGAAAAAAGGCGGATTCATGCGCCAGGTCCAGAAAGAACGCTTTTCTCTCAGGCTTCGCGTGGTGGGCGGACAGGTTACTGCGAGCCAGATTCAAAAAATAAGCGAGATCGCGGAGAAATACGGCCACGGCTATATCCATATGACGTCACGGCAGGGAATCGAGATTCCTTTTATCGCGCTTTCCGATATCGACGCCGTCAAGGAGGAGCTGTCCTCCGTCGGCCTGCAGCCGGGCGCGTGCGGCCCGCGCGTGCGAACGGTAACAGCGTGCCAGGGTTCGTCGATCTGCCCCAGCGGGCTGATCGAAACGAGCGACCTTGCCAAAGAGCTCGACGCGCGATATTTTGGCCGGGAGCTGCCGCACAAGTTTAAAATCGGCATCACCGGCTGCAAAAATAATTGCCTTAAGGCGGAGGAAAACGACCTCGGCATTAAGGGAGGCCTTTTCCCGGAATGGGAAAGTTCCTTATGTACGTACTGCGGACTGTGCGAGGCGGTATGTCCCACAGCGGCGATCCGGGTCGGCAGGGACAGCAGGACCCTTTCCTTTGACGAATCGGCCTGCGTTTTCTGCGGAAGGTGCGTCAAGTCCTGTCCCACCGGCGCGTGGGAAGGGAAAAGCGGATACCTTGTTTCCTTCGGAGGAATGTTTGGAAATGAGCTCCAGTACGGGCAGCGGCTGCTGCCTATCCTCTTTGATAAGGATCAGCTTTTCCGCGCGGCGGACGCCGCAATCGCATTTTTCAATGAGCACGGGAAGGCGAGTGAGCGATTCGCCGTTACGATCCGGCGCACCGGATCCGAAAAGTTAAAAAAGCGGCTTGAGGAGGCGGTATTATGAGTGAACAACAGGTGGATGCCTTTGTCGATATCACGGACGCAGTCTGTCCGGTCACATTTGTAAAAACAAAGGTGGCCCTTGAGGAATTGGACGACGGCCAGACCCTGGAAATCAGGCTGAACGCCGGAGAGCCGATTCAGAATGTTCCGCGGAGTCTGAAGGACGAAGGACATAAAGTGACCGGAGTTACGCAGAAGGAAGACGGAACGTATTTAATTACTGTGATTAAAGGCGGTTTATAATGAAATTTAACACGGCATTATTACACGGAAACTTCAGCGGTGACCCGGAGACGGGAGCCACACTGACTCCTATATACCAGTCCTCTGCCTTCGCGCACGCTGACGCCGAAAAAATGGAAGCGATCTTCCGCAACCGCGCGCCGGGCTTTTCCTATACGCGCATCAACAACCCCACCGTCGAAGCGTTTGAAAAACGGATGGCCGCTCTGGAAGGCGGCGTCGGCGCCGTGGCGTGCACTTCGGGTATGGCGGCGATCACCCTTGCGATCCTGAACCTCGTGGAAAGCGGCGATGAAATCGTTTCCTCCGGCGGTGTTTTCGGGGGGACCCTCGGGCTGTTTCATGACCTTGAAGCATTGGGCATTGAAACCAAAATTGCCGCGTCGACCGCGCCGGAGGCGTATGGAACGGCGGTCACAGATAAAACAAAACTTATCTTTGTGGAAACCATCGGAAATCCGAAGCTTGACGTGCCCGATATTTCAGCGATTGCCGAAATCGCCCACACCCGCGGGATCCCGCTCATCGTCGACAATACGGTAGCGACGCCGTTTCTGATCCGTCCGGGTGAATATGGGGCCGACATTGTCGTCCATTCGGTTTCCAAATACATAAACGGTTCGGGGAATTCCATCGGAGGCGTCATTATCGATACCGGCCGCTTCCAATGGAGCGCGGAGCGGCATCCGGGCCTCCGGGAAACTGAGAAACTGGGGCGTTTCGCCTATCTCGCAAAGCTGCGTACGGGGCTTTTCCGGAACTTCGGAAGCTGTTTTTCTCCCTTCGGCGCGTATTTGTCAAGCCTGGGCCTGGAAACCCTCGGCATCCGGATGGAGCGCCTCTGCTCAAATGCTGCGCTTTTGGCGGAACACCTTTCGAACAACCTACTGTTCTCCGAGGGCGCGGTAAACTATCCGGGGCTTACGGTAAACCCCTGGCACGAGACGGCGAAAAAACAGTTCCGAGGCGGGTACGGAGCCCTTCTGACGCTTCGCGCCGGTTCCAAAGAACGCGCATTTCGGCTGATCAACGCGTTAAAGCTTGCGGCGAACGTTTCCAATATCGGCGACACGCGCACCCTTGTCATCCATCCCGCTTCGACAATTTATGCGTTCAGCAGCAGTGCGCAGATCGAGACGGCGGGCGTTTATGACGACCTGATCCGCATCAGCGTGGGGCTCGAGGATATTGAAGACCTGCGCGACGACTTTGATAGGGCCACGAAAGCCATGAACGACGGCGTCAGTCAATAGCAAGCCGATTTGAAATAGGAGATGAATCAATGCCGAAATCAATCCAAGTTCTGATTGTGGAGGATTCCAAATACTGCGCCGACCTGAACGTCCGCGAACTGAAGCGCGGCGGCTTCGACGTTTCCTGGAAACGGGTCGAAACGGAAGAAGCGATGTCCGAGATGCTGAATCGCAATCAATGGGATATCATCCTGTCGGATCATTCGACGCCGTACTTTAACGCCGTGCAGGCGCTGTTCACGCGCAACCGCATCTCTCCGAACACACCGTTTATCATTGTTTCGGAGGATGTGTCCCCGGAGAATATCCGCTTTGCCATGGAAAACGGCTGCTGCGCCTATCTGCTCAAGGAGAACCTGCACCAGCTTGCCATTCTTGTGAAGAAAATCATCGAGCGATAAGCTTGCTAAATTTGCCCGCAGCGTTGCCTTTTTGCCCCAAGCTTGCTTGGATTGGCAAAACGGACAGCAGGGAGCGAAGCGACTCGGAGGCGCAGCCGTTGCCTTTTTTCCGCAGCTTTAGCTGCAATGGAAAAACGGACAGCGTAGCGCAGCGGAGGAGCAGACTTGTCTGCGT
>DATMXY010000153.1:0-4978 GCA_035561275.1 Anaerovoracaceae bacterium
ATATCATACATATCAGAATACTATGAATTATTATATATGAAAGGATACATACAGATGACTTTAAAAGAAATCGCTGCATTGGCAGGAGTATCCATTTCCACAGTTTCACGAATCATCAATTCCCCCGACGACAGCTTTGCGCGAAAAGAAGTACGGGATAGGGTCTGGGCAATCATCAAAGAAACCGGTTATGTTCCAAACCAAAGCGCGCGGGAACTCAAACTGAAACAGAACAGTTCCGCTTCCGTGAGTTCCTATACCTTAACATGCCTTCTGGGCAGAACCAAAACCCTGGACGACAATCCGTTTTTCGCGCAGGTGGCGCGGGCAGTGGAACAGCAGGCGCTTAACCTGGGTTGCTCCGTATCGCACCTTTATTCGATTTTTGATATTCATAATAATGCTGATCAGAACTTTCCAAAGACCGACGGTGCAGTCGTCCTGGGGCGGTTCAGCTCCGAAGCGATGAATTTTATTGAGAAGCACTACCGGAACAAAGTGTACGTAGGTCGCAACGTTATGGATTGCGATTGGGATCAGGTGATCTGCGATGGATACGACGCCACGAAAATCGCTCTGGAACACCTGATTTTCAACGGACATAAAAGGATCGGGTACATTGGGGAATCGGTCAATGAAGTCCGCTATCAGGCTTTTTCGGATATGGTAGTCAAGCACGGACTGGATCAGGACGCGAATCTGGTCTGCCGTTGTCAGCAAAACGGAGACGGAGGATATATGGGAGCGGATAAGATGATAAAGCAGGCAACTCCGCTGCCAACAGCCGTGTTCTGTGCTACCGATATTGCGGCCATTGCCGCAATTCGAAGGTTCAGCGAGGCAGGAATCAGGATTCCGAACCAGCTTTCCGTGATCAGCATGGATAACATCGAACTTTCCGCCTATGTCTCCCCCATGCTGACCACCGTGGAAACGCCCATAGTAGAACTGGGGAACGTAGCGGTGCAAACGCTCATCGACAGAATCAACAAGCGGCACAGGCTGCCCATGAAAATCTTTCTGCCCAATAAACTGATGGTCAGGGAGAGCGTTGCCAAATGTTCCGCTTCGACTTGAAACTCTTTCTGACGCTATATGACAACCGTAATGTCGCCTTTCAGCGCCGCGTTTTCCACAAGCAGAACCTGTTTATCGTTATAAAGGTACAGGCGGTAAATCAAAATGCTGACTCTTTCTCCGACGGCAAGCGGCTCATCCTCAAGTGAGCGGTAGGCAATGATTTTCTTGTCGCCAACCCGCAGATGCAATTCAAAATTGTTTCCCCTGAAAAAAATATCCTCAATGATCCCCTGCTCCGAAGCATACGGGTAAATTGCTTTATCGGCTTTTGATATACTGACAAATTCCGGGCGGATTACCGCATGGTCGTACTTTTCATTGGCTTCAAAGCCGTGCAGTTCACCGTAACTCTCAATCGTCAGAGATTCGCCGATAAATCGTGCGGCGAAGGGCGACGTGGGATTCTTGTAAATTTCAACCGGCGTACCGATCTGCTCTATGCGCCCGCGGTTGGTGATGATGATTTCATCCGCAATCTCCACCGCCTCATCCTGATCATGTGTAACAAAAATGCTGGTGATGCCAACCTTGTTGATGGTTTCACGAAGCCATGTGCGCAATTCTTTTCGGACCTTCGCGTCTATCGCGGCAAAGGGCTCGTCAAGCAGCAGCAGATGAGGATTGGGAGCCAGCGCCCTCGCAAAAGCGACCCGTTGTTTCTGTCCTCCCGAAAGCTGATGCGGATGACGTTTTTCCAGGCCCTCAAGCTGAGTCAGCCGGATCAGTTCGTTTACCCGGTGACGAATATATTCCTTGTCCCTTTTTTGTACCTCGAGGCCAAAGGCAATATTATCGAACACGGTCATATAACGGAAGAGGGCGTAGTTTTGAAATACAAATCCTATTCCCCGGCGGCTGGCCGGGATATCGTTAACGCGTTTGCCGTCTACAAATATATCTCCGGAATCGGGCGTCTCCAGCCCTGCGATCATGCGCAGAATGGTGGTTTTCCCGCTGCCGGAAGGGCCCAGCAGCCCGATCAGTTTTCCCTTTTCGATAGAAAAGCTGACATTATCCGACGCCTGATATCCACTGAATTTTTTATTAAGGTTTTTTAATTCGACATACATAGCCTTATCCCTCCTTTCTCTTGACGCGGCGCTCGACAATGAAGCGCAGGATCAGAATGATCACCGCGAACACTACCAATATTGAGGAAACCGCAAACGCCGCCGTAAGCTTAAATTCATTGAACAGGATCTCCACATGCAGCGGCAGCGTGTTGGTTTTTCCCCTTAAATGGCCGGACACAACAGATACCGCCCCAAACTCGCCCAGTGCCCGGGCGGTGCACAGGATCACGCCATAGAGCAGACCCCATTTGATATGAGGGAATGTGACCTTGCGAAAAATTTGAAACCCATTTGCTCCCATCAATGCCGCAGCTTCTTCCTCATCGCTTCCCTGCGCCTGCATCAGCGGAATCAGTTCGCGTGATACAAACGGAAATGTGACAAAAACCGTGGCAAGCACAATTCCGGGCACAGCAAAGACAACCTTGATATCCCATGCCTCCAAAAACGGATTGGCCCAGCCGATCCGTCCAAAGACGAGGATAAATACAAGCCCCGCTATTATGGGGGATATCGAAAACGGAATATCGATCAAAGTCGTCAGCGCCTGCTTGCCCCGGAAGTGAAACTTGGTGATCGTCCAGGCCGCAAATATTCCGAACACGGTATTGATCACGACCGTAATCGCGGTGGCAAAAAGGGTCAGATTCATCGCTTTGACAGCATACTCATCCGTGATTGCCGACGCAAAGGTGTCCCAGCCCTGCCGAAGCGCATAAACCAAAACGGTAATAAGCGGCAGAACCAGCATGATGGCCAGAAAGACCATACCCAGGAAAATGAGCACGTTTTGTACAAGTTTATCTTTCAATCGATTACCCCCTCGCCACCTTGTTTATCGCGGCCTGAAGCACATTGATCCCGAATAATATGATGAACGCGAATAGAATCATGACCAGTGCAATGGAGGTTGCCGCTGCGTAATTAAACTGCTCAAGCTTATTCATAATGATCAACGGCGTTATCTGCGTTTCGTAGGGAATATTCCCGGCAATGAACACCACACTTCCGTATTCGCCGATGGACCTCGCAAAGGCCAGGCCGAATCCGGTCAGAGCGGCGGGCAGGATTTCAGGCAAAATTACTTTAAAAAATATCCGTAACCTGCCGGCGCCCAGCACCGTCGCAGCTTCCTCAAACTGCGGTTCAAGCTTTTCCAACACAGGCTGGATGGAGCGAACAACAAAAGGAATGCCGATAAAGATCATTGCTATGGTAATCCCTATGGTGGTATAGGAGATTTTTACATCGATTTTGTTAAACAGCCCGCCAATCCAGCCTTTGTCGGAATATAACGTAGTAAGCGCAATGCCGGCAACCGCGGTAGGCAGGGCGAAAGGCAGTTCAATCAAGCCGTCCATCAGGCTTTTCAAAGGAAACTTGTAGCGGGTCAAAATCCAGGCCAGAAGTATTCCGAAGAAAACATTGACGACAGCGGCAATCATTGCGCAGGAAAAGCTTACTTTATAGGTGGCGACCGTCTGCTTATCCGTAATGTTCTGCCAGAAGTCGGCAAATGTTGAATCCGACAGAGTAAGCAGAACGGAACACAGGGGGATGAGCACAATCAGACTGAGCATCGTAATCGTAATTCCCATTGAAAGTCCAAATCCCGGGATGACTCTGTTTCTTTTTGATTTTATATCATTTTTCAGTCTGATCAATTGCGCATCCCCCAATATCATACTCTCTCCGGCGCCCTTATTCCTCTTATTGGCGCCGTCGTACATAGAATTACCTGCTGTAAATCTGGTCGAAAATCGCTCCGTCAGCGAAGAATTTCTCAGTTGCGGCGGCCCATCCTCCGAAATCGTCGTCGATATTGACCAGCGTAACGTTAAGATCAAACACATCGCTGAATTCTTTCAGGATGTCCGGATTAGAGGGGCGGTAATAATTCTCGCCTTCCAGCAGCTGCGCCTCGTCGGAATAGAGATATTCCAGATACGCCTTCGAAACTTCCTCCGTACCGTGCTTTTTTGCATTGGCGTCGACAACCGCTACGGAAGGCTGCGCCAAAATGCTCAGGCTGGGTGTAACAATCTCAAATTCGTCCGGTTTCTCCTTTATAGAAAGGAAGGCTTCATTTTCCCATGCGAGGAGCACATCGCCCTGACCGTTCTCGACAAAAGTGGTGGTCGAACCGCGGGCTCCGGAATCCAAGACTGTGACATTTGAATAAAGCGCCTTCAGGAACTCCTTATTCTTTGCTTCATCCCCTCCGTTGAGTTTGTCGGCAAAAGCCCAGGCGGCGAGAAAATTCCATCTGGCTCCGCCGGAGCTCTTGGGATCGGGAGTGATAATTTCAACGCCCGGTTTCACAATATCAGACCAGTCATTGAGGTTCTTCGGATTGCCTTTGCGAACCAGAAAAACGATGGTGGAAGTATAGGGAGAACTGTTATCCGGGAGTTCCGCCACCCAGCCTTCGTCAATCAGGCCGGCCTTGCGCAGTTCATCCACGTCGCCCTCAAGGGCAAGCGTTACCACATCAGCCTCGTTGCCTTCCAGTACTGAACGGGCCTGCTTTCCTGATCCTCCATGGGATTGAGTGATCTCCACCTCCTGGCCTTTTTCCTGCTTCCAATAATCCTGAAAAAGCTTATTATACTGCTCATAAAGCTCCCGGGTAGGGTCATAGGATACATTCGTGATAGAAACTTTAGCCGGAGCTTCTTCCTGGGCAACCCCTTCTTCGCTTGCGGCGGTCGAATCTTTGCTGCCGCAACCGGTAAACAGACTCATCAACATAACAAAGCTTAACGCCAGGACCAGCGACTTTTTGACAGATAAAAATTTGTTTTTCATACGGAACACCTCATTTC
>DATMXY010000154.1:0-8277 GCA_035561275.1 Anaerovoracaceae bacterium
TATATAAGTCTAACTTTATGCTCCTAGCGTCCATTTTTTCTGGAAATACGTAAAGGAATAGGAGAAATAAGTAAAATGAAAATAGAATTGAATAATCTTGTAGCGCATTTAACATACGCTACCTTCCATGTACAGGGCGTATATCACTATACGATTGAGCCGGGCGCCGTCGGTCGGCAGAAATCAGCGCCGTTTCCTGGATTCATCTTCCCATTGTCCGGACAGGGCCAATACTATTTTAACGGCACTCCGTATCTGGCGAGGGTCGGAAATGTGGTCCACGGCGGCGCGGATATGCGTCTCGACAAGCGCGTAGTGGGAGGCGCAAAATGGGAATACATTTCTGTATTGTATGATATCTGCGGATCGGAACAAAGAGATATTTACCTGCCAGACACACATTTTGAGCTTGTTATCGGACAAAGCCCGCGACTGATGGAGCTACTGCATCGGTTGTGGAGGTTATTCAACCAACCTGGCGCGCTTTCTGCGTTTCAAACGGAAACCCTGTTCCGTTGTGCTTTGGAAGAGGTTTTTGTTTGTGTTCGGAATCAAACGAACGGCAACGCACAGACACTATTCGAACGGGTGTTGTCCTATATTCATGAACACTATATGGATGCGCTGACAATACGAGGATTGGCGGAGCAAAATGAAGTCAACGAAAATCGGCTGTATTATGTTTTTAACAAGTATGCGGGCATGGGACCCGGCGATTATCTGATGATGTACCGGCTCAACCGTGCAAAGGAGCTGCTGATTACCGGTGATGCTCCCATCGGTAAAGTGGCGGAAAGCGTCGGGTATCCCGACGCACTGTATTTCAGCCGGACGTTCAATAAACAGTTTGGCCTTTCCCCTACTGCGTTACGGAAGCAATTCAGGAATAATCCATAGGCATTTCAGGATCATCCCATTCCAATAAAATAATAGTTTTGCTACACTTACTTCGAAAATAAAGTTAGTGTTATCTAACTATTGCTTATTTGGAGGAATGGGAAATGAAAAAACTAATGGGGCTGATTGTCTCATTCGTACTCTTAACAGGCGTATTGGCCGGTTGTGCCGGAACACCTGCAGAAAAAAGCAATACAAGCCCTCCGGAAAGTACGCCGTCTGCAACCGCTTGGCCAAGGACGATTACGGACGCGGCCGGGCATGAGGTCGTTTTGGAAAAGCAGCCAAAACGAATAACCCTTCTTCATACATACTATATGGAACACTTCTTTTTGCTCGGCACGCCACCCACGGCGTCCGCGATAGGAAATTCGCTGGGGCAGACAGAAGCGCTGGAAAAATCCGAAATGTTCGGCCCTTATCTTAAAGGCGTGGAAATTATAGATCTGGGCAGTGCGCGGGAGATCAATCTTGAGGCGGTTCTGGAATCAAAGCCTGATGTCATTGTGACCTTCTCCGCCCAGGGAGGGCTCGATAAGACATACGACCAGCTTGTGCAGATCGCGCCGGTGGTGCTGCTCGATTATGCCGCGCCGTGGCAAGATCAGCTTCTGGACTGTGCCGAGATTGTGGGTAAGGAGGCCGAGGCTCAGAACCTTATCGCGGAGATCGAGAAAACCATCTCCGACACGAAAGAAAAAATGGCCCAGTATGCCGACAGGACCTTCGCGCTTTTCCGCACGGACGGAAAGGACTTTATCACACGGGGCGATGCGAAGTACTACAAAACCTTTGTCATTACAAAACCGCAAGGCTACCCTGACACCTGGGAAACCGTATCGCTGGAAGCCGTGGCCGGGATGAACCCATACTACATCGTGTTCCAGCATAACCACGCAGCCGCCACGGCCTTTGTGGATAGCCTGAAGTCTTCCTCTGTATGGCAGTCCATTGACGCGGTGAAGAACGGACGAATCTACTATTTCGATGAGAACATGAACACGTTCGGGCCACTCGCCTTGCGCCTTACGGCCGAAAAACTGGTACAGCTCTATTCCGAGTAAGTCGGAGCAATCATACATGGAAGCCGGGCGCAGCCTATTCTGATGGCCTGCGCCCGGTTTTTCTTTAGAAAAACACCCGCACGACGGCGAGGAGGCCGCTATTTGATGAGACAAACAAACGAACCGGCACCGCCGGTTCAGGCGATAAAGAATAAAATAAAAAGCCGCGCGTGGGCGGCCTGGCTGATCATCGTATTGGGTGTGGGGGTTCTCGTCTTGGCCATGGCGTTTTCCATCACCAAGGGAGCGGCGGGAATCCCGCTTTCTACGGTGTGGGACGCGATCTTTCATTTCGACGCGGAGAACACCCATCACCTGATCGTGGTTGACCTGCGCCTGCCCCGCGCCATTGCCAGCGTCTTGGTGGGCGCGGCTTTTGCCGTAGCGGGGGCTGTCATGCAGGGTGTGACCCGCAATCCCATGGCGGATTCCGGGCTGATGGGCCTCAATGCCGGGGCGGGCTTCGCCCTTTCCATCTGTTTTGCTTTTTTCCCCGGCATGGGCTATATGCGGCTCATCCTGTTTGCATTTTTAGGTTCGGCCGTGGGCGCTGCGCTTACCTATAGCATCGCCTCCCTGCGGCGCGGTGAGGCGACGCCAATGCGGCTGGTACTGGCCGGGGCCGCGGTGAGCGCATTGCTGGCCGCCCTCAGCCAGGGTATCGCCCTATATTTTGAGGTAGCGCAGAACATCATGTTCTGGATGACAGGCGGCGTGACCGGCTCCAACTGGGTGCAGATTCGGATCATGACTCCGTGGATTGCGACCGCGTTACTGGGCGCAATCGTCCTCTCACGCTCCGTTTCCGTCATGAGTCTGGGAGAGGATGTGGCAAAGGGCCTGGGGCTGAACACCACGCTCGTCAAAACGCTTTGCGCTGCTGTTGTGCTGATGCTGGCCGGCGCTTCCGTTGCGGTGGTTGGCGCGGTGGGTTTTGTGGGGCTGATCGTGCCGCATGTGGCGCGCTTTTTGTTGGGCATGGATTACCGCTTTATCATCCCGTCCTCCGCGGTGATGGGGAGCCTTTTAGTAGTGCTCGCGGATCTGGGCGCGCGGACGATCAATCCGCCTTTTGAAACGCCGCTCGGGGCGGTGATCGCGCTGGTCGGCGTACCCTTCTTCCTGTACCTGGCCCGTAGGGAAAGGAGGGCAAAGTGATGAACGCGCAGCAGATGAAGGACGAAGAATACAAGCGGAAAGTGACGATCAAAAACGCCGTTATCGTACTCATTTTTTTGGTACTTCTGATCTTGTCTTTCATCGTCAGTATGAACACCGGCTACTCGAAGCTATCTCCACTGGATATCCTGCGCACGCTGTTGAGCGGTGGCACAAGCAGGGAGGAGCTGATCCTGTTCGGCTTCCGGTTGCCCCGCATCGTGATCTCTATGCTGGTGGGCGCAGGGCTCGCGCTGTCCGGGTGCATCATCCAGGACGTGACCCGCAACCCGCTGGCAGACCCCGGTTTACTCGGCATCAACGCGGGCGCGGGACTGACGGTTATTTTGTTCGTGCTGTTTTTCGGAACGCAGTCCTTTTTGTCAGTCTTTACCCTGCCGTTTCTGGCGCTCTTTGGCGCTGGCGTAACGGCAGTCGCGGTTTACGCGCTTTCTTACAAGCGGCAGTCCGGCATCGCGCCGCTTCGGTTGATTTTGATCGGCGTGGCGGTGCAGGCGGGTGTTTCCGCGCTGACCACGGTGCTGGTGGTCAAGCTGGACGAGACGCAGTTTGATTTTGTGGCCTCCTGGCAGGCGGGCAGCATCTGGGGCTCCAACTGGAAGTTCGTGCTGGCACTTGCACCGTGGCTTCTGCTGCTCATTCCCTATGTGCTGTGGAAGGCCCGCGCGCTGGATGTACTGAACCTGGGTAACGACATCGCAAGCGGTCTGGGAGCTTCGGTGGAAAAAGAGCGCCGCCGCCTGCTGACCGCTGCCGTGGCGCTGGCGGCCTCCTGTGTGGCGGTCAGCGGCAGCATCAGCTTTGTTGGGCTGATCGCGCCCCATCTGGCGCGGCGGCTGGTGGGGCCGCGGCATCGGATTTTACTACCTGCCTGCGCCCTGGCCGGGGCGGTGCTGGTTTCGGTGTCGGACACTATCGCGCGGGTAATTGTTCAGCCCTCGGAGCTGCCAACCGGCATCATGGTCGCCATTATCGGCGCGCCGTACTTTTTATATCTGCTCATCAAGAGCGAACGCTAAAACAAAGGCGGGATGGAATATGAATAGCATTGTAACTGAAAACATGGCCGTTGCTTACGACGACAACCTGGTTGTCGCTGATCTGGATATGCAGATCCCGCAAGGCAGAATCACGGCCATCATCGGGCCGAACGGCTGCGGAAAATCCACGGTACTAAAAGCTGTGGGACGTATCTTAAAGCCCAAGGGCGGCATGGTGTACTTAAACGGGGACGACATTCGGCATCTTTCCACCAAAGAGGTGGCACAGAAGATGGCGATCCTGCCCCAATCCCCGCAGGCTCCGGGAGGGCTAACTGTGGGCGAGCTTATTTCCTACGGGCGTTTTCCTCATCAGCGGGGTTTCGGCAAACTGAAACCAGAGGATAAGAAAATTATCCAATGGGCGCTGGATGTCACGAAGCTGACAGAATTTAAGACCACGCTGGTGGATAATCTCTCCGGTGGGCAGAAGCAGCGGGTATGGATCGCCATGGCGCTGGCGCAGCAGACCGACCTCATCCTGTTGGATGAGCCGACCACCTATCTCGACCTCTCCTATCAGTTGGAGGTGTTGGAGCTTCTCTACCGGCTCAATCGGGAACAGAACTGTACAATCGTGATGGTGTTGCACGATTTGAACCTGGCCGCCCGTTTTGCCGACTACATGATCGCCATCCGCTCCGGGGACATTATCGCCCACGGCGCTCCGGAGAAGGTCATGACCGCCGGGGTCCTGCGGGAAACCTTCCGCATCGACGCCGAGATCGTAACGGAGCCCCGCACGGGACGGCCCGCCTGCACCTCCTACGACCTCATCAAGGATCGGGGGGATGTGTAAATGAAGAAGATCGCAATCTACGGCAAGGGCGGCATCGGTAAATCCACCACCGTATCCAACGTATCGGCAGCGATGGCGGCTATGGGCCTCACTGTCATGCAAATCGGCTGCGACCCCAAGGCTGATTCCACCCGCAACCTGACCGGCGGAAAAAACATCCCCACGGTGCTGGATACTCTGCGGGAAAAGGGCGACGCGGAGCTTTCCGATCTTGTAGTGAAAAGCTCCACCGGCGTGCTGTGCGTGGAGTCCGGCGGACCAGTTCCAGGCGTAGGCTGTGCCGGGCGCGGCATCATCACCGCCTTTGAAAAGCTGGAGGAGCTGGACGCTTATGAGATTTACCGGCCGGACGTGGTACTCTACGACGTGCTGGGGGACGTGGTTTGCGGCGGCTTTGCGATGCCCATCCGGGGCGGCTATGCCGACGAGGTGTGCATCGTGACCTCCGGAGAGATGATGTCTCTTTACGCCGCCTCCAACATCGCCTGCGCAGTCAAGAGCTTCGGTAAGCGCGGGTATGCGATACTGCGAGGGTTGATCCTCAACGCCAAGAATATCGAAGGGGAAAACGAGCTGGTGGACAAGGCGGCAGCGGAAATCGAAGCGCCGGTCATCTACCACCTGCCCCGCCACGCCTTGGTGCAGCAGGCCGAGGCGCAGGGCAAAACCGTGGTGGAGGCGTTTCCGGATTCCGACATGGCGGCGCATTACCGCGCATTGGCACGGATTCTGTCGGAAGAAGGCGAAGTAGCATGAACGAGCTGAAGTATTTGAAGCGACTGTCAGAAGTGAAAACGAATACCGGCGTCAAATTTCTGACGCCCGCCGCCTTTCCGGGCAACCACTGTCCCATGCATACGGCGCTGGCGCTTAGCTCCAATATCCGGGGCATGTCCACTCTTGTGGTCGGCACATCGGAATGCGGCAATTACAGCCGGAATGTGATTGCAAAGCCCAAAGGAAACGAGTTGCATTGGATGTATGTTTTGGATGCCAGCGAGGTGGTGTTCGGCTGTCGCAAAGGGCTTATGGAAGCCATCAGGGAAATGGACATATCGGGCGCGAACGTGATTATGCTGATTTTAACCTGTGTGCCGGAAGTAATCGGCGAGGATATCGAGGGGATCGTTCGCGAGATGCAGCCACAAATCAACGCCACGTTGAATTTTGTGCAGATGGGGCATTTCAAGTACAACAGCTATCCTTCCGGCTATTGGAAAACACTGGCCGCTTTTGCAGGCTTAATGAAGCCGCAGAAAACCCGATCCGATATGATTAATATCCTTGGGCGCAGTCCGGAGGAAGATCATATTCCCATACCGAAACTGCTGACCGCGCTTATGGAAAAAGGATTTTATCTACGCTGCCTCGCACCGAAATCAGACATTGAAGATTTCATTGCCGCGCCCGATGCAAGGCTGAGCCTGATACTCTCTCCCTATATGAACCCTTTGGCGGAAGTGATGCGGCAAAAGTATCAGATTCCATTTATCAGCCTGCATGAAACCTATGAGGTTTCGGAAATTAACGACCTGTATAAGTCCGTGGCGGAAATCCTGGGAATCGTTTGGCATGGTGCGTTTGAAAAACTGAGGCTGCAAGCACTTTCGCTCCAGAATCGGGTCAGAGAAGCATTTTGCGGCACTCGGTATATCTCCACGCATCGCAACGCGCTGATGCCTTTGCCGCTTGCCCTGTATCTGACAGAATTTCAGATGGAACCCCTGCTTCTGCATATAGAGGAATTTTATCCTGATGACCGGAAGTGGGCAAAGGCGCTGCTGGAAAAAGGCCGGAATCCTCTGATATGCCACATGGTGAACGAGCAAGCGGACGCGCCTGTGCTGGAGCGCCTTCAACCTGATTTCTCCTTTGGGGAGATTCCCGCAGGGACGGGGCAAATCCCCTGCGCTCCCTATTTGTATGAACTGTATGGACAGATAGGATATGAACGGACTGTCCTTTTACTCGATAGGATGATACATACTTTGAAAAGCACAGAGCGGCAGAAAACAAGGAGGGATGGTTATGGGACTGCATAAGTTCAAACCGCCCATGTCGGGGAGGATGGGAACATTGCGGGCACTTGCCTCCATCCGCGATGCCGCTCTGATTGAATACGGCTGTATGGGGCATATGTTGTACGGCCGGGTGTTTTTGCACCAGGCAAGCATCACGGAAGGATGTAAGCTGTATTCCACGCATATCAACGAATCCGACATCACTATGGGAGACATCGGACGGCTTCAACGCGCCATCGCGGAAATTATACGGCGGGACAGCCCTAAAATTATATTTTTGCTGCCTTCCACGGTTCCAACGGTAATCGGAACCGACCTGCCCGCCATATGCAAAGAATTGCAGCCGGAATATCCCAATGTGCGCCTGCTTCCCTTTGGATACGGAGGTTTCGATGTTTACGGCTATCGAGGCGTGCAGGAGGCGCTTTCGCTCCTTGCCGAAACTTTACCGATCGGCATTGAAAAAACCTCGAAACCCACTTTCAATATCATTGGTTCCTGTGCGGATATGTTCCGCTTTCAAGCCGATGCGCATGAGCTGATCCGCATCATGGAGGGCGCGTTCGGAATGAGGGCTCTCTGCGTCATGACATCGGATACAGCCGTAGAAGACATCGAGCACATGGGCGGTGCGCATATCAACGTAGTCATTCGGCGGGAGGGCAAGCCCGCCGCAGAGTACTTGAAAAAGCGTTTTGAAACTCCCTATCTGCTGGGGCGTCCCTACGGTATCGAAGGAACGGCTTATTGGATCAAAGAGATAGCGGAAGTGTCCGGACTGATACCGAACTATGAATTTATCCAAACGGAAAAGGAAAAGGCAAAAAGTCAAATTGCTCCGGCTATGCCTGTTTTTAACCATATTATTCGCTCTCATCCTGACGAAGCGACAATCTCTTTAGGTGGTCATGCAGATGTGGTAAAAGGCATCCTTGACTTTGCCACAAAGGAATTATCGCTGAACAAAGGGACTTGTTGGTGCGACTGCCCCGATATGGCAAGCGAAAGCATTCCCTATTTTACGGAAGACGAATGGACACAGGCGATCCCGCTGCAGAAAGAGGGGTTGTTGATGGCCAGCGGAGAGGCTTTGCAATGGGCGGGACGCAATACGGAGCTCCAAATCTCTAATCCCGATATAAAGTGGCGATTGAGTCCATATGAACCGCCTTTCATCGGATTTCATGGGGCGGTTCATCTGACAAGTTTATGGTTAAATGCCGCACTGGAACAGGAAATTGATTAAGGTTCTCAGGGTAGAATACCTGCCGTTATTC
>DATMXY010000155.1:0-10332 GCA_035561275.1 Anaerovoracaceae bacterium
GGTTGAAATTGTGCAACTCACGAACCGATAGGCTTATTTTGTTATTTTCCATATAAATTCATGTTGTAAATTAAAGCTTCTGTAAAAATATCATTATCCACCACGTCTTGGCATACTCTTTGCGTTTTAAAGATCGTGTAAGAAACCGACAAAGAATCATTCGAAAAAGCAGTAGAAATCCTACAAATCGAAGATTTGTGATTTCCTTGCATAAGTTCGCCAACAATTTGCATCGCAAATTGGGCGAGCTAGTAGATGAAAGGAGAAGGACATGAGTAAAGTGATGAGTGCTCAGGAGGCTATCAAACTGATTAAGCCGGGCGATACGGTTGCGGTAAGCGGCTTTGTGGGAATCGGGCATCCGGAAGAAATTTCGAAGGCAATTGAAGAAAGCTTTGAGAAAAACGGGGTTCCGAATCAATTGACAATCACGACCGGAGCCGGAGGCGGAGACGGCAAAAATGCAGTCGGACTGGATCGCTGGGCGAAGGAAGGCCTTGTTAAGAAAATGATTGCGGCGCATTTCAATCTGCTCCCCAATATGGTCAAAATGATCGCAGAGGAAAAAATCGAAGCGTACGCAATACCCCAGGGGGTCATGCTGCATCTCTATCGGGCAATCGGAGGAAAGAAACCGGGCGTCATTACTCATGTGGGCTTAAGAACATTCGCCGATCCCAGGGAAACCGGATGCCGCTTGAACGGCAGCTCCAAAGATGAAGTCGTAAAGATCGTCAACCTGGACGGAAAGGATTACCTGTGGTATAAATCGTTTCCCGTCAATGCCGCCGTGATCAGGGGGACCACTGCCGACGAATACGGAAATGTGACGATGGAAAAGGAAGCGCTGAGGCTGGAGGTTTATGTGATGGCCTTAGCCGCCAAAAATTCCGGAGGAAAGGTCATCGTACAGGTGGAACGGGTAGCAAAGCGGGGGACCCTGGATCCCAAGGCAGTTATTGTCCCGGGAGCCCTGGTAGACGCCATCGTCGTCGCGAAACCTGAAAACCAAAGACAATCCGTCATCGAACCATATAACCCGTCCTTCACCGGCGAGACCAGGTTCCCGCTGGACTCCATCGCGCCGATGCCGCTGGACGACAGAAAGATCATCGCGAGAAGGGCCGCTTTGGAATTAATTCCGGACTGTGTGCTCAATCTTGGCATCGGCATCCCGGAGGGCGTCGCGGCGGTGGCCGCGGAAGAAGGCGTCAGCGATCTGCTGACGGCGACCGTGGAGCCGGGCCTTCACGGGGGCGTGCCGGTTTCCGGCCTGAATTTCGGCGCCGCGATCAATCCGGAAGCGATCATCGATCATCCGAGCCAGTTTGACTTTTACGACGGCGGCGGTCTTGATTTAGCCTGCCTTGGAATGGCTGAGTGCGACCGGTTCGGCAATGTCAACGTCAGCAAGTTCGGGCCGAGAATCGCGGGACCCGGCGGTTTTGTGAATATAACCCAGACCGCAAAATGCGTCATTTTCTGCGGAACGTTCACAGCCGGTGGTTTAAAGGAAAAAGTGGAAGACGGAAAGCTTGTCATCCTCGAAGAAGGCAAGGCGAAGAAGTTTGTTGAAAAAGTTGGCCATGTTACCTTCAGCGGCCAATATTCTCAGGAAAAGGGACAAAAAGTCCTCTACATAACGGAAAGAGCCGTGTTTGACATTCAGGACGGCGCATTGACTTTAATTGAAATCGCGCCCGGCATCGACCTCGAAAAGGATATTCTCTCGCAGATGAGCTTTGTACCGGCCATCGCGAAGGATCTTAAAGTAATGGATGCAAGGATTTTCAGAGAGGCAGCCATGGGAATCGGCGGGGAGATAAAGGCGAAAGCCCTGGCTCAAGTCGTTTAAGTGGCAGGAGGATACAAAATGCAAAAGGGTATAGCCGCGTCTCCCGGTATCGAAACCGGAAAGGTTTTTGTTTTCAGGGAACAGGCGGTTTCCATCGATCAATCCGCCGTTTCCCGGGAGCAGGCGGAACATGAGGTCGTACGCCTGGAAAAGGCTGTCGGGACCTCTCTGGAGCAGATCGAAGCGATCAAAGATCAGACAATAGAAATCGGGAAAGAATACGCTGAAATTTTTGAAGCCCATCTGATGATCCTGGAAGACGCGGTTTTCATCAATAAAATGAAAAACAAGATCCGAGGAGACCTCATCACTGCGGAGAACGCCGCGCACCAGGTCGCCGAAGAGTACATCGCGCAGTTCAACAACATGGGGAACGCCTATTTTAAAGAAAGAGCGGCGGATGTAAAGGATATCGGGGAGAGAATCGTCAGGAATATTCTTGGGATCGAGTCAAAATCACTTTCTGAGCTTACTGAAAAAGTCATTTTGATCGCGGAGGATCTGACTCCTTCCAATACGGCGCAAATAAACAGAAATGCCGTCCTGGCTTTTGCCGTGGACATGGGCGGAAGAACTTCCCATACGTCCATTATGGCCCGCTCCATGGAGATACCGGCCGTCGTCGGGCTTTGCGATTTCAGCCAAAAAGCGAAAGACGGAGATATGGTGATCGTCGACGGCAGCGAGGGAACCGTAATTCTGAACCCGGATGCCGAAACCCTGAAGCGGTATCAGGCGAAAAAAGAAGAATATCTCAAAGATGTCAATGAACTGGGCAAATTGAAGAACGAACCCTGTAAGACGGTTTGCGGCGAACGGCGGATCGAGATCTGCGCGAACGTCGGAGGCCGGGAGGATTGCGCCGGCGCGTCGGACAAAGGCGCGGAAGGCTGCGGCCTGTTCCGGACGGAATTCCTGTATATGGACAGAACCGCCCTCCCGAACGAAGAAGAACAATTCAAGGCTTACAGGGAAGTTGTGGAGAGCATGGCGCCCAATCCGGTAATCATCAGGACCCTGGATATCGGGGGGGATAAAAAGCTTCCCTATCTGGATATGCCGGCGGAACAAAATCCGTTTTTAGGATGGCGCGCGATCCGCATCTGCCTGGAGCGCACGGATATCTTTAAAACCCAGCTCCGCGCCATTCTTAGGGCGAGCAGCTTCGGGAAGGTCCGCATCATGTTTCCGATGATTTCGGGGCTTGCGGAAATCAGGAAAGCAAAGCTTATATTAAAGGAAGTTCAGGATGAGCTTGAAGCGGAAGGAGTCCACTTTGATAAAGACCTGGAGGTCGGAATCATGATCGAGATTCCGTCCGCGGCAATCACCGCCGACCTGCTGGCAAAGGAGATCGACTTTTTCAGCATCGGCACCAATGACCTGATTCAGTATACCCTGGCTGCCGACCGTATGAACGAACGGATCTCCCATCTCTATGATCCGCTCCATCCCGCGGTGCTCAGACTGATCAAACATGTGGTCGATGCGTCCCACAGGGCCGGTATCTGGACCGGCATGTGCGGAGAGATGGCCGGAGATATCGCAGCGGCGCCGATCCTCCTGGGACTGGGACTGGATGAGCTTTCCATGAGCGCCATATCCATTCCGCGCGTGAAAAAGGTCATCCGGTCCACGAACTATAGAGACGCCGCAAAATTGGCAGAAGCAGCCTTGAATCTGGAAGAACCCGATGAAATAAGGGCTATGGTGAATTCCTTCCTCTCGGGACTGAACCAAACCCCTGAATCCATAATTCTAACGGAGGGAGTGTGATGCGGTCACTAAAAATGATTATGAATAATTGGCTTAAGAAAGGGGAGAGTTATGTCCACTCTACAATTACTAACGGATGAAGATCTAATCTTGCTGAAATTTGAAGCGGAAGACAGAAAGCAAATCATTGAGGAACTCGGCCGACGGGTTCTGGAGAGAGGATACATATGTCCTGAATTTATTCCGAAGCTTTTGGAACGAGAGGAAGAATTTCCAACGGGGCTGGAAACCGCATATCCGATTGCGATCCCTCATGTCGGAGAATATTGCGTACAGCCTTTTCTGGCGGCCGCGACGACAAAAACACCGGTCATTTTTAACGCTATGGATGGATCAGGCAAAGAATTGGACGTTCAGCTGGTTTTTCTGTTCGGAATCACAAATCCCAATGAACAGGTAGGGGTTCTGAGAAAATTCATGTTTGCGTTCAACGAGGAAAAGAACCTGAAAGCGCTGATCCAAATGGAAGATAAGAAGGAAGCCTTACAGCTGCTTCAAACGTTATTGGGGGATGGGCTGGCGGTTCTCAAGAGAGATGGCATAACGGAGTAAAATTAAGGTCCATAATTTTAGGTTAATTAAAGGAGGAAGAAATAATATGGTAAGACTAGTTGTTGCTTGCGGAGGAGGCATCTTTACTACGACGCTTGTATCTGACCAGGTAAAAGACATACTGAAAAAATCAGGGATCCAATTTACCATCACCCCGGCTAAATTAACAGAAATCGCCTCCATCAGCGATGCGGATCTGATCGTCGTCACGGGAAAATTTGGCACAAATACTCAAAATGTCGCCAATACGCCTATTGTTGTGGGAATGTCGCTTCTTACGGGTATCGGCAAGGATGAATTTGCAGTTGATTTAGTGAAAAAAGTAAAAGAAATAGAGGAGGCGAAAAAATAATGGAAACCTTAAAATTAATACTTGATCTTTTTGGTGCCACAATATTTGTGCCTATCGTCGTATTTATCCTCAGCTTATGCATGAAAGTCGAGCCTAACAAGGCATTCAAGGGCGCGCTTTACATGGGTATCGGCTTAACTGCTTTCAATATCATTATCGGAGCTTTAATGGGTTCTCTGGGACCGATTATCACGGAAATGGTCAACAGTTCCGGAGTGAATCTTCCATGTGTCGATATAGGCTGGCCGGCTGCTTCCATGATCGTATATGCCAACCGGATCGGACTGTTCTTCATTCCCTTCGGCCTGGCTTTCGACCTGATTCTGTTCCTGACAAAATGGACAGACACCTTCCATCCAACGGATATCTGGAATTATTACTTCTTTGTTTTCTGGGCAGCTATCGTACAGTTGGAAACCGGAAGTTTCGTACTGGCCGTCATCGCCGGTATGCTGCTGAATCTCATCCTTCTTCTGCTTGCCGACTGGATCGCCCCCTCCATGGAATGCTACTACGGCTATCAGGGAGTCGTATCCACTTGCTACTGCTCCGTGAGCGGACTGCCCTTTGCCATTCTGATCAAATGGATCTTTAAGAAAACCGGATTGTACAAAATCAGCATCGACCCTTCTAAGATCAGAGAAAGATTCGGCTTCTGGGGAGAACCGGTCACCATGGGACTGCTTATCGGCTTTGCCGTAGCCTTTATCGCAAAGATGCACAGCCTGGGCGTCATGGAAAACTGGGCTGTGATGCTGAAGACGGCAATTATGACCGGCGCGGTCATGGCGCTCTATCCGTCGGTATCCGGTCTGTTTGTAAAGGGTCTGATCCCGATTACCCAGACGCTTAACGCTCGTATGAGAAGCGGTGAAGTAACCAGAAAGACAATGAACATAGCGATTGACCCGGCCGTATTCTTTGGTGAGGAATCCAACATTGCAACAGGTCTGGTACTGATTCCGATTATGCTTGCGGTAGCGGTAGCGCTTCCGGGCAACATCATCCTGCCTTTGGCCGACCTGCCGGCGCTGCCCTTCATGATCATAGGGATCACATGCGTCATGGGAGGAAATGTTTTCGCTTCACTGGTAACGGGAGCATTATGGCTCTCCATCGGATTCCTGATGAACTCTGAAGTCGCGGCGACCTTTACGCAAGCGGCTAAAAATGTAAATGCAGTAACTGAATCAGCCGGCGATGCAATGGTCACCAGCTTCCTGGTAGGACATAATCCTTTTGGCTGGATCGTTTACAAAGCGTTTACAGCGCCTGAAGGGATGCGTATTTTCGCCATCGTAGCATGTTTTGCCGTCTACTTCATCGTATACTTCTTATTTAAGAAGAATGCGAAGGCCTGGCAGCTTGCCGCCGGCGCAACCGCGGAATACTTCGAAGAAAAAGAAGCAATCTGGAGAGAGGCTCAGGAAAAGAAGGCTGCGAAAGCCTAGTTTCAATAATCAGAAGACCCGGGAGGATGAGTGCGGCGCATTCTCCTCCCGACTTTATCAAAGGAGTAGATCATATGAAAAAGCTGAAAGCGTTAGTGACCGCATCCTTAAGCGAACAAGGCTTACAGGAATTGAGAGAGATCATGGATGTGGAATACCATGACTGGCAGGAACAAAAAAGACCGTTTACACAGGAAGAACTGAAGAAAATGTCACAGGACAAGGATGTTATCATCGTGGAAATGTGCGAAGTGCACCGCGAGGTGATCGAATCCAATGACAAGCTCAAGATTATCGGCTGCTGCAGGGGCCTGCGCGGCGACGACCCGACCATCGATATTGCGACGAGCGACAAAAAGGACATTCCCATCCTCTTTGCTCCGGGCCGCAACCTGAATGCGGTGGCCGAGTTTACGATCTTTCTTACCCTTGGCGTAATCAGGAAAGTACGTCCGGCAATCAACTGGCTGTACGACAATCAGTGGAAAGAATGGCTGGATTTTTATACAACCTTCCGGACCGGAGAAATCAGCGGAAGGACAGTGGGTTTAATGGGCTTTGGCAATATCGGCAAACGGGTGGCGGTTCTCTTCAACGCCTTTGGGGCAAAAGTGCTCGCGTACGACCCCTTTGTGAAGGATCCGGAAGTATATAAGCAATACAATGCGGAGCAGGTGGATGTGGAGACGCTTTTCAGGGAATCCGATATCGTTTCCTTACATATGAACGTCAGCGACGATACGAAAGCGTTTGTTGACGGACGTCTGATCGGCATGATGAAACCGACGGCATTTCTGATCAACTCAGCCCGCGCGGCCATTGTGGAAAGAGACAGTCTTTACAAGGCGCTGAAAGAAAAGAAAATCGCGGGATACGCGACGGACGTATATCACACGGAGCCGTGCTGCCCGGGTACAGAGCCGCTGCTTTTGCTGGACAATGTCTTTGGAACGCCTCATCTGGGAGGAACGTCTGATGAAGTCATCAGAAATCATACGGAAATGATCATCAGCGATATCAAGAAACTGCTCAATAAGGAGAAACCGCAGTTTGTCCTCAATCCCCAGGTGCTGGACGAATTTTATAAAAAGGAACTGTAAGCCGGGCCTGCGCCATGAATCATACCCCGGATTGCAACCGCGTTCGGCGGGGGGATCGGCGGCCAGGGCCTCCTGTGCGGAGCGCTTCAGTCGTCTTTCATGGTCCTGAGTTTAAAATACGGAAGGAAGAATCCGCATGACGACAGGAAGGTGCTCTATGAAAAAACCGGGCGCCTCATGAATCGATTCAGGAAAAAATACGGCACGCTTAACTGCAAGGGAATCAGGGTCATTCCGGAATTCCTGGATGATCCGGAAAAAGTGGCTAAAATGAAAAGCGTATATCACGAAACCGTCTGCAGCGAATTGGTGGGGAATGTGGCAGAATGGCTGCTGGAAGAGCTTACAGAGAGGGAATAGGTATGCATATCCAAAATTACTTAATTAAAAACAAAACCGGTCTTCATGCGCGTCCGGCGTCCTTATTCGTCAGAAAGGCAAGTCAGTATAAATGCGATATCCGGCTGAGGAAAGAGGATTATGAGGTCGACGCCAAAAGCATGATCTCCGTGCTTACGCTGGAAGCGGCGCAGGGCTGCATGATCACGATCATCCTGGACGGCGAGGACGAGAATCTGGCCATGACGGAGCTGGTCGGTTTGCTGGACACATTCGAAGACTGATCCAATGAAATAATTTTCTATATTGAAAATGATTTCAGCACAAGTATGATTGAGTCAGAAGGAAAGATATTTTTCTTGCAGCCGCAGACCTGATTCGCGATAAAAGGTCGGGGCGAATTCTGTAATACAGGGAGTTTGAGTCGGTATGAATTCAGAAGTATACAATCAATCAACTTCACTGATCCTGAAAGCGGCTTACTTATATTACCTGAAAGAGAAACCGCAGCATGAGATAGCCGACTCCCTGGATGTTTCCATACCGACGGTATCCCGTCTGATCAAAAAGGCCAAGGATGAAAGGATCGTAGAATTTGTGATCCGTGATCCTTATATCCAATGTATTGAGACAGAAGAAAACCTGAAACGCAAATTGAATTTAAAAGATGTGGTAATCGCTCCCGTGCCGACGCTGGTACAAATGGAGAGCCCGACCGCCGACACCGTTGAAAACGTACGAAAGACGGTGGCCCTGGAAGGCGCCAGATATATCCAGAGAATCATAACGGAGGAGGATATTCTGGGAATAAGCTGGGGGAAAACGATTCATGAACTGATTCATTTCCTGAATCCCTGCCAGAAAATAAACGCGGGATTTGTGACAATGCACGGAAGCATTATCGGGTGCAGTCAGGATATGGACGTCAGAACTCTGGTAGCCAGAATGAGCATGGCTTTCGGCGGCAGAAACTACTCACTGCTGACGGAAGGGTTTATGAGCAGCAAAGGGATCGCCGATTCAATCAAATCAGAGAAGAATGTAAAAAGAGTATTTGAGATGTTTGAACAGATCACCATATCCCTATGCAGCGTCGGCGCGTTTTATCCCCAGAGAGAGTCCCTGCTGTATCAGCCGGGCGGATACGTCTCAGAACAAGAGATGAGGGAACTAAGCGACAAAAAACTGGCAGGCGATATCGCGTTGCGATTTTTTGACACGGAAGGCCGGGAATGCGATACGTCATTTAAAGAACGGACCCTCGGGATCAATCTGAGCGCTTATCGGAAAATCAAGACCAAAATCATCATTGCCGCGGGTGAGAAAAAAACCCAGGCGGTGCTGGGAGCGTTAAAAGGGGGATTGGCTGACGTCCTGATCACAGATTACCATCTGGGGAAATCGCTGCTGGACGCACAAAACATCCCATCTTGAAAGTATTAAGTATCACTGAGTTATAGAAACGAAAGGAGATCAAACAATGTATATCGATCCTTTATTCATGCAGTTTGCCGATGGAGTCGACAGAGAAAAATTTATTATCGCTACCTATTACGTATCAGGCAACCGCAACCTGGAATCCATCAAGTATGCCGCGGCTTTAGCGGTGGAACAGACGACCGGCACATGGGTCGCCGTTCCCGGTGAAACCCCGGAGGTCAGGGATAGGCATATGGGCCGCGTGGTCGGCGTGTACGAGATCCCCGCTTACATAGGCGGCCTGCCCGACCATGTCACCGAGAGACAGTTCATCATCAGAATCGCATTCCCGCATCACAACTTCGGACCCAATTTCGCAATGCAGCTGACGACGGTTCTCGGAAACGTTTCTTACATGGGACACCTTAAGTTGATGGATATCGAATATCCGGAATCTTATCTGAAAGAATTCAAAGGACCGAAATTCGGAATCCAGGGAATCCGTGATCTGCTCGGCGTCCAGAACAGACCGCTCCTCAACAATATGATCAAGCCCTGCACGGGATTAAATCCGAAGCAGACGGCGGAACTGGCCTATGAAGTAGCTCTGGGCGGCGTTGATATCATCAAGGACGACGAACTGGTCGCCGACGCGCCCCATTGTCCTCTCCTTGAAAGAGTAAAGGCCGTAATGCCTGCCATTAAGGCTGCCGACGAGAAGAAAGGGGAAAAGACCCTTTATACCTTCAATATTACGGACCGTGTCGACAAGCTGAGAGATCACGCGCTCCGCGCGATTGAAGCCGGCGCAAACGCATTGATGGTCAACACCTGGACGGTCGGACTTGACGCCTGCCGTATGCTGACTGAGGATCCTGAAATCAATGTGCCGATCCTGTCCCATCCGGACCTGCAGGGCGCCCTTTGCGTATCGGATTATTCCGGCATGAGCGTAAGCCTTGCAAACGCGAAATTCCCAAGGTTGGCCGGTTTGGATATGGCGATCATCCTGAGCCCGTACGGCAAATTCCCATTCAGTATGGACGCCTTTATTCAGGACTCCTTTGCCATGACGACGCCGTGGAAGCACGTGAAACCGATGATGCCGATGCCTGGCGGAGGAACTACGCAGGGCCATGTTGAAGAGCTGTATAAGAAGTTCGGCAAGGATATTATTGTTGCAGCCGGCGGCGGCGTAATCGGGCATCCGATGGGAGCCGTAGCCGGTGGAAAAGCGTTCCGACAGGCCATTGACGCGGTCGTGAAGGGAATCAAACTGCGCGACGCCGCTCAAGATCCGGCGAATAAGGAACTGAAATCCGCAGTCGACGCCTGGGGAATCTACGGAGACGACAAATCCCTCTTTGACCTCAAGTAATTCTCTCTGGTTTGATGTGAGGGAAGGCTGGCGTGTGGCCTTCTCTCACATCCTTTTTATCATTGTAAAGGTAAATCAATGGCGACAAAAAACGACAAAATATTAGTGAC
>DATMXY010000156.1:0-3329 GCA_035561275.1 Anaerovoracaceae bacterium
AGATAGAGCCCTGTGATCGCTTCTATCCCGGTTTCCTTTTTCACGAAAGCGCATGCATCCGCACAGGCGATTCCGAAGCGGCCCGCGTTGAAAGCCGGCCCCGCGATAAACAAATCTACGTCGTATTTCTTCAACTGCTCCCTGATAAAGGCTTTCACCTCATCCATGTTTTCCACATAATAATTGTCGCCGCAGATGATGGTCGCCTCTATCCCGGCATTGGGAATACTTGCCGCGAAGCCGTTGGCCGGACCGATGGGTCCGTCTTTCATCATAGGTTTTTCGTAAGCTTTATCTTCTCCGCCGATTTGTCCGAAAAATTGATTTGTATAAAACAGTATTTTTTTCAATCTTATTCCCACCTCGCTCTTATACGGTGATTGCACTCAAATGTGTAGTACCTTGCAGATTATGGCTCCCCATGATACCATGAATCTCAACAAGGAGTCTGCCGTCATCCTGGATGCTGTCCACATTACCGCCTGTAACCCTTGAAATTTCCTGTAACTGCCCGATGATCCGGTCCATTTTCGGCAGCATGACCGTCGCATTGCTGTTGCCGGTGGATATGATGGCGTTCGCCTCGCTGACAATATCCGGCAGCGATTCCGACATTCCGTCCATTCCCGCATCCTCGTTGGTAATGATGACGGTTTTGATCCCTCTGCGCTCCAATCCCCTGCAGGTTATCATCAAGTCCGTAGTCGGATTTCCAAATCCCTCCTGGGAGATGACCGCTCCCTCTGCGCCCAGCATTTCCGCATATTTTACCGCCAGCATGCAGCCTCTGTATTTGTCCTTCAGGGTAACCATGAGCGGGTTCAGGATGATTCCTATAAAATTGATCTCCCTGCCGTGACGGGCAAGACATTGCGCTATGACCGCATTGTTCTGGTGATGATAGGTCGTCGTCTTGGAACCCGGTGAAACACAGTTTCCGCTGATAACGGCTCCGTCCATGACTTCAAAGGGATTGAGCAGGATAGGAACCATCGTCTTGGCGTCCCTTCCGTAATAGTAGGTATCGTGGAGCAATCCCTGGGCCATGCAGTTGTATACGTAAATGACTTTCGGCAGCTCCGGATATTCCTGATATTTTTCGCCGATACTCTTCCATTCCGGCTTTTCCGCCTCATAATCCGCACAGCTCAAAGCTGCCCGCGCGATATATCTGGCTGCTTTGATGCCTGCTTCCCGGACGGATTCTTCATGTTCATGGGGGTCGACGGAATCCTCTTTAAATATTTGAATTACGATATTGTTCAGTTTGGAAAAAATGCTGTATTCAGCGCCCGGACCGCTCATGTCGATCAGACCTTCCTGAAAACCTACGATGGGGCCTGTGGTCACGACGGCACAGCCTTTCAGCGCATAAGTGATTCCCGCGCCGGCTTCTTCAATTTCGGCGCAGACTCCGGGAAAAGTATTTCCGTCCAATTTCGCTCTCGGCTCTATCACATCCTTAACGGGCAGAATCCTGACCGATTCTCCGGGTCTTGCGATTTGTATCTCAACATCCTTGATCCGTTTGTCGTCCTTGATCAAATCTATGATATTCTGTTCATTTATGGTTAAAACCCCCTGAGAAATACCGTTTTCGGTACCAAATTGCACATCTTTGATCTGTATCTTTCTCAGTTCATAAGCCATTGTCATTTTCACCTCTCTCTTTTGATTCAATAGGCCGCGGTATCTGCCATGTTCTGCTGTTGGCCGCATAGGCTCCCGCCAGGATCAGTAAGGTTCCCGCGCCTTGCAGTAAGGTAAAGGGCTCCTTCAGAAGCGCAATACCTGCGAGAACCGAAGTTATGGTAGCGACGCCTGCAAAAGACGTTGCTCGGTTTGGTCCTATGTTTGCAATCGCGATCCGGCTCAGCATGGACGCCGCCACCGAGCAAAATCCGCCCAGATACAAGATTGAAATCAGGAATTCCATATCGGTAAACGGAAGCCGGATAAACTCCATGAAAGTCCCCGCCATAATATGTTCAACGGAAGCTGCCGTTGTGAACACGATCATTCCAAGGAAGGTCATCATATAAGTTCTTTCCGCGGCGGTAAATTCCACATATTTTCGGGTCAGCACCGCGCACATGGAATCGGTGACCACCGCACCCGCCAGCAGCAGATAACCCAATGGAGAAAAGGATGCGCTCATGTCCTTTGCAAGCATTATGACGATGACTCCGACCACCGAGCCTGCGATGCTCACCGCCTGCTGCCTTGTCGGAGGTTCTAGCCCTGTTTAAGCATATTGATCTACGATGCGGTCAGGGGACACGTACTCAATTCCCTGCTTGATTGCGGTCTCCTCCAGGGTCAATTTCCCGAAATAGAAGGTCAGACCTCTTCTTAAACCTTTGTTATCCTTAAGTGCCTTCTCAAAACCCTTGTCGGCGATCTCCGTCACGTATGGGAGAGTCGTTTCAGAGAGCAGTACGGACGCAGTTTTCGCGTAGGCGGACGGTATATTATCAACGCAATAATGGAGTATTTCATTTTCATAATACACCGGGTCGTCGTGCGATGTGGAGCGGCTCGTCTCTATCGCGCCGTTGTCGTCGCAGGCGACGTCGATGATCAGAGCGCCCGGTTTCATAATTTTGAGATCATCCCTGTAAATAAGGTGATCTTTCCTGGTCTTGCTCCAGAGGATACAATTGATCAGCACATCGGTTTCCGCAAGACACTTTAACAGATTCGTCCTGTTGGAATACAGGAACTGTATATTGGACGGCAGCTGGCTCTGCGCCTTTATCATCAAGTCGCGGTCAATATCCAGCATTGTAACCCGATTGCCAAAGCTTGCAGCCAGCTCTGCCGCTCCCATTCCGCTCCATCCGCAGCCTATAATGGTTATTTTCGGCGTTTCGGTTCCGCAAACCCGGCTGAGCATCAGCCCCGGGCCGCCATGAATCGATTGTGAGAAATTCAATGCTGCCAGAAAGCCGCCCTTGCCTGCGATTTCACTTTGGTTTCGCAAAAGCGGAAAACCGCCCTGTTCATCCGCGACGTCTTCATATGCGACCCCGATTACTTTTTTGTCAAGCAGGGCTCTGGTCATTTCAGGATGGGCATTTGAATGGATATAGGTCATTAATATCTGTCCTTCCCTGAGCTTATCAATTTCTTCCGGGAAGACCTCTTTCACTTTATAAATCAAGTCCGCGTTTCGGAATACGCTTTCGCTGTCGGTAATGGACGCACCCGCTTTTCTATACTCTTCGTCCGAATAACCGCTCCCGGTACCCGCTTTTGTTTCAACCAGTACTTTATGTCCTCTTCTGCAAAGCTCGGTAACGGCGTTGGGAGTCGCCGCAACCCTGTAT
>DATMXY010000157.1:0-18204 GCA_035561275.1 Anaerovoracaceae bacterium
ATTAACAGCTGTTCTGCTGCTGTTCGCAGCTTGCGGCGGTTCCGCCCCAAGCGAGGGAGACGCCTCCGGGACCCCGGCTGAGACTCCGGCGGCTCCGGCTAAAATCACCAGCTATTCCCTGGGAACGGCCGGAACCACCGGCGCGCAGTATATCATCGGCGCCGGAATCGCAAACGCAATCAACAAGTACTCATCCACGATCAATGTCGCCGTTCAGTCTACCGAAGGCGGCGCCGCCGCCCTCGTCATGACAGACGCCGGCGAAATGGATTTTGGATTCGGAAATACCGATACATGTTATAACTATTACTACGGCACGGGTTTTGTTGCGCCGGAAGATAAAACGGAGCACGTCGTCGGCGTTATGGCATTGCAGCCGAGCTTCGGACAGATGCTTGCCAGAAAGGATTCGGGAATCGAGACATATGCCGATCTGAAAGGGAAAAAGGTCTGTCTTGGAACAACAAGCCCGACTACCTATTCCCAATCAAGGGCCATTTTAAAGGCCTATGGAATCGATCCTGACAAAGACCTTGGAAAAACATTCATACAGACGCAGGACGAAGGCACTCAGATGCTAGCGGACGGCGACATCGACGCCACCTTTATTGTGGCCGCTGTTCCCACAGCCGCCTATGAGAACCTGATGGTCACCGGAGATTACGTCCTTGTGAACGCCGATCCGGAAATATTGCAAAAAGCGATCGACGCCGAAATGCCCTATGCCAAGTTGGGTGTCATAGAGGCCGGAACCTATGAGGGTCAAGACAAGGCTATAACCGCCTTATTCTGCAAATCCAATATTTTCACCCGGGACAGCGTTCCTGACGAAGTTGTTTACGAATTCGTCAAGCAGGTATATGACAACTGGGATGAGATAAAGCTGAGCCATGCGATCCTTCCGACCCTGGATCCGGCAAGCTTTTATGACGTAGGTTTTCCGCTTCATCCGGGCGCAGAAAAGTACTATAAGGAAAAGGGCTATATAAAATAAGAATGAGGTAAGAAATGAACGAACAAAATACGAAGAAAAATCAAAATTCAATCATAACGCGATTAAAGAATGCTTCCATAAGAACATGGCTGGTGGGGATCATGAGCGTCAGCGTTTGTGCGTTTCACCTGTATATGGCCAGCATTGGTACCCTGACGTCATATATTTTGGTTTCAGTCCACTGGCTTCTTGTCGGCACGATCGTTATACTGCTGAAACCTCATAAAATGAGGGGCGGCGTGGTGATCGATGCGGTGCTGATTGGGTTGACCATTTTTCTCTCGGTATATCAAATTAATTTGCAGCGTTATTTGACCATGCACCCGGGACGTTATACAAATATGGATCTGGTCGTTTCGGTAATCGCGACCGTGATATGCCTCTATCTGGGCGTCAGGGTACTTGGATGGATGATGTCGGTCCTTTGCGTGATATGCATCCTCTATGGGTTTTATGGATATCTTGCCCCAGGGCTGTTCAATACGGATCAGTTCTCATTCTTCCGTATTTTCACCTACATGTATACCTCACCCGACGGGCTTTTCGGATCGACGCTGATGGTCTCGGCCAAATTTCTTCTGCTGTTCCTGTTCTTCGGCGCTGTCATGGAAATTACCGGCGCCGGAGAAATCTTTGTAGATCTTGCGTACTCGATCGCGGGCCGCGTTCGGGGAGGTCCGGCGCAGGCGGCCGTGTTTTCCAGTATGCTGTTTGGAATGGTGAACGGTTCGGGGCCCGCGAATGTCGCCACCTGTGGTACTTTTACCATTCCGCTTATGAAGAAAGTCGGATACAGAAACTATGTAGCCGGCGCCATAGAGGCGGCAGGTTCAAGCGGCGGACAGATTATGCCTCCGGTAATGGGTGCGGCAGCTTTCATAATGAGCGAGATCATCGCCGTACCTTACTCAGAGATTGCCGTAGCGGCCTTCGTACCCGCAGTGCTGTACTACTTATGCCTTTGCTCCTCGGTCTATGGGTTTGCCAGAAGGGACAAAATGAAAAAAACGGATCCCTCCGAGCTCCCGTCATTTTGGAAGAGCCTAAAAGGTGGATGGTATATCCTGATCCCGATTGCCACCATTATTGTTACGATTTTCTCAGGATATTCGCCTCAACGCGCGGCTTTCTGCGCCATAGTGGCCACCTTTATCGTGACGGCTATTTTCAACAGAACGAGGCTTACTCTGGATAACCTGCTGAAAGCCTGCCTGAGAGCGGGCAAGAACTGCGGCCCGCTGGCGCTGGCCTGTATGTTGGCCGGCATCATGATGGGGATGATCAACCTGACCGGTTTTGGGCTTAAGATCAGCACGCTTCTTCAAATGGTAGCGGGCGGAAATCTGTTCATTACCCTTTTCTTAGCGATGCTGATGGCATTGCTGCTGGGGCTGGGACTTCCGACAACGGCGGCCTACATCATTCTGGCGGTTCTGATCAATCCCGCCCTGCAGCAGCTTGGCGTCGACCCATTGGCCGCGAATTTGTTCCTGCTTTACTTCGCTGCCCTTTCCAGTCTCACTCCTCCCGTAGCTTTGTCCGCTTATACTGCTGCGAGCATAGCTGACGCCCCGTTCTGGAAAACGGGAAACCAATCCATGCTGATGGCAGCTGCCGGTTTTGTAGTACCCTTTATCTTTGTCTACAACAATGGGCTGCTGCTGATGGGGACTCCCGGCGGGATCGCGATCTCAATCGTTACGGCAACCATTGGCTGCTTTGTGATGGGTCTGATCATAAGCGGCTGGTGCTGGATCGATCTGCCGATGGTAACAAGAATCTTGCTTACGCCTTGCGCTTTCATGATAATGGTTGCCAATCCGCTTTGGATGTGCGGTCTGGGTATCGTGTGCGCCGTACTGATCTTAATCGTGACGCGCATGTTCACCGGAAAAGGAAAGCCCAACCTGGCGGCAGACTAGAAAAAGAAAGACCAGCCTGACGCAGACTGGCAAGAATCAAGCGGCTTGCCCTGCTCACGCAGGCGCAGGCCATGGATACCATTTCTCTCCTATTGATTGTTATATATTCAATAAGCCTGCAGGTCCAAGACAAAAGGGCTTGCAGGCTTTGAACATCTCTGGCGGAAGAAATCAACAAAAATGAAAATAAGATGGTCGAGAAAATGAAGGCCGGGGTGGAAGAAGCGATTCCCGGCAGCATCCTGAATGTTGCGAACGCTGCACCGCTGTCGGACCTGGTGCTGAAATTTATGGAAGCGGGCGGTATGCTCAGCTATTACCGCAAGCTGTTGGCCAAGTAGTAAAATATTATTCAACGATTTGAATTTTAAAAAAGAGGTGAGATTTTTATGCTTTCCAATACGCTTCGGGAGAAGCTGAGATCTAACGCGCCGGTAAGCGGCTGCACGATTTCCGGCTTCGTACCCGATCAGGTCGAGATTCTGGGCCTTCTGGGCTATGACTTTGCGTTTCTCGACAGCGAGCACTGGCCATTGAATGACAGAGAGCTTTCGATTATGATCATGGCGGGAGACGCGGCCGGCATTGCCTGCCTGGTTCGGGTCCGGGAAAACAGCCCGGCGGCCATTCAGCGTGTAATGGACTCCGGAGCCGCAGGGATCATTGTGCCCGACTGTTCCACGCCGAAACTGGTCAAGCAGGCGGCCGACGCGCTGAAATATGCTCCGATCGGAAACCGTGGGCTTTCCACGACCCGGGCGAGCAGCTACGGGCTGCGCATGGGGCTTGCGGATTATGTGAAATATGCCAACGATCATTCCGTGCTGGTCTGCCAGATCGAGTCCCGGGAGGGGCTGGAGAACGCAGAACGGATCGTCGCCAACGATCTGATTGATACCGTATTCATCGGGACTACCGACCTTTCCCATGATCTCGGCCATACGGGCCAGCGCAATCATCCGGAGGTCGACGCCGCGGTGGAACGGATCGTCTCATGCGCAAGGCAGGCCGGAAAGGCTTACGGCGCCATGGTACGGGCCGGCGAAAATCCGCATGATTATATCAAACAGGGCTATGCTATGACGGTTGCCACCGGATCCAGCTTTTTTACCGGCGGCGCCCAGCATTACATCCGTCAGTTTGCAGGGAAATGACCCTGCGGCCAGTTTGCAGGGAAATGACCCTGCGGCCAGTTTGCAGGACAATGACCTTGCAGCCGGTTTGACTGGCCCTGCAAAAAAGAGGAAAGCCTATGTATAATTTTTCATTTTATCATTATTTTCAGGACCGGATCCCCAGCAATCATTTTCATGACGGTTTTGAGCTGCTTCTGGCAGCTGCCGACGGCGGAAAACTATTTATCAAGGATACCTGTTATGACTTGCGGAAAGGTGCTCTGTACTGTATCAAGCCCTTTGAGCTTCATCACTGTTTCTGCCATGATGAAGAACACACAGAGCGCTTTGTTTTCTATGCTCCGTTCGAAACATTAGAGGACATGTCCACATCTCTGTCTGATTTTATTAACGTATTTCAGGACGCCCCCCGGTTTATCATGCTGAATGTCGATTATCTGGAGAAATTCCTTCATTTTGAGCGCGAACTTAAAAAAACCGAAAACCGCGCATTTGGTTCTGATATTAAAAGGAATATCCTCTTTCAGAATTTGTGGCTGCAGATTTCCAGATTAGTGAAAAACAAGGAATACGATACGATTGCGGTACAGCCCAACGACAATCAGAGAATTTTGCCCATTCTGCGTTACATCCATAAAAATATTTCTGAAGATCTGTCTTTGGAGGGATTATCGAAAGAATTTTTCCTGAGCAAGTCCCGTCTGAACCAGATATTTAAAACCTCGACAGGCTTCTCCGTTGGTGAGTATATCATCACTTGCCGTATCAACAAGGCATGCATCCTTCTGAAAAGTAATATGCCGATTCAGGAGATCAGCAGCGCGACCGGATTTGGGGATCCTACCCATTTCAGCCGTACTTTTAAGAAGCGGTTGGGCATTACGCCCAGCGCATATCATAAAAACAGCGCTGATGTGCTTGGGAAAAAGCCGGCGGAACAAACCAACCGGTAAATAATGTCTGACGCAGGGAGCGCAAAACCAACCACGCTTCCTGCGTCATTTTTATTCCCGGGCCGGTATAATACCTGCCGGGGAGGAGGAAATCATTCCAGGCAGGGTGGAGTTATTCCAGGCCGAGACCAAGGTCCAGAGCCTTTTCATTGATGTCGATGATTTTTTGCTTTCCTTCAAAGCGGGATTTGATGGCCGCAAGCACACTATCTCTGTGCAGGATTCCCGCTTTTTTGATCATGACTCCCAAAGCGATGGTATTGCCCACCTGCAGATTGCCTAACTCTATGCTCATATCGCGGAAAGGATATCCGAAGTGTCCCCCTTTCGCGCCGGCGTTTTTCTGAACGGCGTCGCTGTCATAGAACACCATTGTACTCTCCATAAATTTGGACACATACTGGTCGTAAGCCACCTGCGCAAGGCAAAGAATGATATCCGGATTGTCCACATTGGGATAGCTGATCATCTCATCGCTGATGATGACGTCCGACTTGGTAAACGTGCCTCTTGTTTCAGAGCCGTAAGAGGAAGTCAGCGTAGCATTTAAATTCTCAAAGATGGAGGCGGCTTCCCCGATGATCTCTCCGGTGGAAATCAGGCCCTGGCCTCCCACGCCGCTTAATACGATTTGTTTTTTCATGCTCAACCTCCGATCCTTTGCGCGTCGATAATTCTTTTGTAACGGGTATAGTAATCCTCTCTGGGCCTGTTGCAAAGTACGCCCGTGACGATTTTGTCCTTCAGTTCCTCTTCGGACATTTTGGCGGCCTTTTCCGCCGGGACGCTGGAGAGATTCATCAGTTCCATCATCGCAGCCGCGTCGCCCTGTTTGTTCATGCGCCCGTAATGGGTGGGACAGGCAACCATGATTTCAAGCAGAGAAAAGCCTTTCACGCTGACCGCCTGTTTCAGAAGGCTGCGGATCTGCATCGGATTATAAGGCGTTGTGCGGGCGACAAAGGAAGCGCCGGCGGCGGCGGCCAGATTGCATATGTCAAAGCCGTCCTCCACATGACCGTACGGGGAGGTGCTTGTGATGCTGCTATGGGGCGTCGTCCCTGAGTACTGTCCTCCGGTCTGCCCGTAATTATAGTTATTGGCGATGACCGCAGTGATATTGACATTACGGCGGGCGGCGTGGATCAGATGGTTGCCTCCGATGGTGGTGCCGTCGCCGTCGCCCATTGTGGTAAGAACGGTGAGCTCAGGATTGGCCAGTGCAACGCCGGTGGCCGCAGGCAGCGCGCGTCCGTGGGTGACGTGCATGCAGTTGATATCAAGATAATCATCCACCCGGCCAAAACAGCCGATCCCGCTGACCAGGGCGATCTTATGCTTATCAAGATCGAGCGACGCGAACGTATCCGCGATCGCCTGCAGAATGATGCCGTGGCCGCAGCCCGCGCACCAGGTGTGAGGCAGCTTGTCAAACAGCATATAGTCCTTGTATGTAGCCATTTTATTTCACCTCCTGTAATGCCGCGATGATTTCCTTCGGTGTGATGAGGATCCCGTCGACTCGGTTCGCCTGAATGACTTTACAGCCATAGTCGTTGAGTTTTTTGATTTCGCCCGCAATCTGCCCCAGATTCATTTCAGGCACGACTACGGTTTTCACTTTGGACAGTACCTCGCGGATTTCTTTTTCCGGCATCGGCCATACGGTGACCAACTGGAGCATACCGGCCCTGATCCCCTGTTCCCGAAGCTGCTCCATGGCTCCCATCGTGCTGCGGGCAGAACAGCCGTAAGCGATAAGAACGATTTCGGCGTCTTCCAGCCGATAGCCTCGGGTAATCGTGATATCGTCCCGGTTATCCTCGATCTTTCTGGAAAGATACTGTGTAACCCGCGCGATATTCTGCGCGGTGGGGCAGAATTCCCCCTTTTCATCATGGGTTGATCCGGTGGTACGGGAGAGATACTCACTCCCGAAAGCCGGCATGGGCGCGGGCGTAATGCCGTCGTAACGATAGGTTCTGACATCCTTCGGGTCTGCTCCGGCCGGAGGCTGAAGACGGTCCACAATTTCACTTTTATCCAGTTGGCGTACCGTGACGGTTTCGCGAAGGTGCCCGATCACTTCATCCGCCATGATGAGAACGGGAGTGCGGTATTTTTCCGCGTAATTAAAGGCGGTGACGGTCAGGTCAAAACAATCCTGAACGGAAGAGGGGCAGATGGCGATGATGCTGTGGTCGCCATGGATGCCCCAGCGGGCCTGCATCATATCGCCCTGGGCGGGTTTTGTGGCGGCGCCCGTGGAAGGGCCGCTGCGCTGGACGTCAATAATGACAGCCGGTATCTCGGACATAATGCCAAGACCCAGGTTTTCCTGCATCAGGCTGAAGCCTGGTCCGCTGGTGGCGGTGTAAACCTTTCTGCCCGCGTTGGAAGCCCCGAGCAGAGCCGCCATTGAACTGATTTCGTCTTCCATCTGTACGTAAAGCCCGCCATGGCGCGGCAATTCCCTGGCGGAAGTTTCCGCAACCTCAGAGCTGGGCGAGATGGGGTAGCCCGCGTAAAAAGTGGCGCCGGCGGCGATAGCGCCATATACCATGGAGACGTTTCCTTCTATAAACATTTTCTTTGATTTCTGTGTCATTTCGAGACCTCCACTTCTATCGCAAAGTCCGGACACCGCAGCTGACACAGCCTGCATCCGATGCAGGCGTCAAGGTCGGCCACCTCCGGAGGACAGCCGAATTCCTGTTTCAGTACTTTTTTGGGACACAACTCCGCACAGATGCCGCATTGCTTGCAAAGCTTCTTATCTACGGAGATGGTTATTTTTTTATCCATCTAGCTTATTACCTCCTGAAAATTCGTACCTCCATATGATCCATACAGAATAATTTAAATTACTTGTTCGAATTGCAGTTTATACATCCTGTTTCCGGCAGTCAATTCATTCCGGCCGCTATTGTCGGATATGCAAAGATAATGGGCCGAAAAATAAAGTGTATGAGCGGTCTAAAAGCGTCAATTTGTCAAATCGGCTTAATTAATCTACTTTTTGAGTCATCAGCAGCCTGGTTTATTGCCTGCTATGTTTGGAGTATGTTATAAAGCTTACATAGAAAATTTTCGACTGCGGAAAATCCGGCAAAAGAGAGGGAGGAATCGTTTTGATGAAGATCGTTATTCTGGGAACCGGCGCCATGGCCTGCCTGTTTGCGGGCAGAATGGCTCATGCGGGTCACAACGTATGGATGGTAAGCCGTTGGAGTGAAAATGTTGAGAAAATCAAAAAGGGCGGCATCCACATTATGGAGCAGGACCGTCCCGTTCTTATGTCCCGGCCCAGTGCCACAACGAATCCCGGAGACGTCACGGCCGACGGAGAGGCGCCGGATCTGGTGCTGGTCGCGTGCAAGACATGGCAGACCAATGAGACCCTGCGGTATTCCAGGGAGATTATTGGGGAAAACACATGCGTACTTTCCCTTCAGAACGGCCTGGACAATGATAAGGCCCTGGCGCGGCATGTGAATCCGAATAACGTATTTTTTGGCGGCGCCAGCCTGGGGGCAGAGATCCCGGAGCTGGGAAGCGTACAGGATTCCACCAATCGCAACCGGTCTCCGCTGATTTGTTTTATGCCGATGAACCGTATTATAGATGAGCGGACCGTCCGCCTTGGGGAGCTCTTTCAGTCGCTGGGATACGATACCGACGCGACCCTGAACGCGGAAAGCTGGATTTGGTCCAAACTGTGCATTAACTGCTGTGCAAATGCCGTATCGGCAATTGCACAGTTGCCTAATTGTATTTTTTCCAATGATCGTGACGGTTTTATTCTGCTCGATCAAATCGCCGCGGAGGTCAGCGCGGTGGCGGAAGCCAGGGGCGTGCCTGCAAACTACGAGGAATTGCGGGCTTATGTTCATTTCACTTTGTACAGCAAACGCCACCATACCTCAATGTGTCAGGATGTGCATTATCAGCGTCAAACGGAAATTGACGCGATCAACGGGGCTGTTGTGCGCGAGGGCAGGCGGCTCGGTATTCCGACTCCTGTGAACGAAACGCTGACTCATTTGGTGCGGCTGATCCAGAACAATTATCATGAACGACTTTAATTAATTTAGCAGTAGAAATCTACGAATCGTAGATTCGTGATTTCTTTGCCTATTTGCCCCAAGCTTGCTTGGCTTGGCAAATAGGACAGCGAAGCAAGCAACGCTTGCGAAGGAGTTCCGAAGGAACGTTGCATAAGTTCGCCGACAATTTGCAAAATTGGGCGAGCCAGTATGGGAAGGAGTAGGCAACATGCAGTTGACTATGGAGTTTAGAAAAAAGCTGGTTGACGCGGCTGTGGCCGTGAAGGCGGTACGTTCGGGTGATTTCGTCGACTACGGCTTCGCGGCAGGCTTCCCGGAACTCTTGGACCGGTCGCTGGCGGCGCGAAAGGATGAACTGGAAGATGTGAAAGTGCGCGGCGGTCTGGTGATCCGGCCACGCATTGAAGTGGTGGAGGGCGACCAGGAAAAAAAGGCTTTCACTTATTATAGCTGGCATATCGGCGACTATGAGCGAAAATTGCAGGGGCGGGGGCTTTGTACCTTTGTGCCTTCCATCCTGCGCCTTTTGCCGTATTATTACCGAAATCACCTTAAGACGGACGTGGCTTTCGTGCCGGTCTCTGCCCCGGACGAGAACGGCTATATGGGTCTTGGTATATCGAACTATCTATGGCGCGTCATTATGCGGCAGGCGCGCACGGTGGTTTTTGAAATCAACGAGCATTATCCGGCATTGCATGGACTGGACGGTTCCCACCGCGTCCATGTATCGGAAGCGGATTATCTCGTAGAAGGCGGGCATGAGCCGCTGCCGGAGCGCGTTTATGGCGAACCTTCGGAGAATGATAAGAGAATTGCCGCGAATGTCGTCGCGATGATCCCTGACGGAGCTGTTCTCTCTCTGGGCGTGGGCGGGGTGCCTTATGCGGCGGCGTGCATGATCGCGGATTCCGACCTGAAGGATATCGGCTGTCATACCGGTACGATCAGCGACGCTTTCCTGAAGCTCCATAAAGCCGGCAAGCTTACGAACGCACGCAAGGAGATAGACCGGGGCCGTTCGGCCTGGAATCTCGCGATGGGTACGCAGGAGCTCTACGACTGGCTGAAAGCGGAGCCGGAGCTGTTCCGGCCGGACTGTGTGGACTACGTGCACGCGCCGGAGCGTATTGGAGAGATGCGCAACGTGGTAAGTATCAACGGCGGTGTGGAGATCGACCTCCTTGGTCAGGAAAATGCCGAGTCTGCCCCGGGCCGGCAGCTTTCCGGGACCGGCGGGCAATTGGATTTTCTGGAAGGGGCTGTCCGTTCCGAGGGCGGGAAAGGTTTCATCTGTTTGAACGCGGCGCGTACCTTGAAAGACGGAACCTTGAAATCCAACATTGTTTCGGACATCGCTCCCGGCGCTACAGTTTCCGCGCCTCGCAGTCTCGTGCAATATGTGGCGACAGAGTATGGCGTGGCGAAATTGACCGGTCTGCCCGTGCGGGAAAGGGCGGAGGCTTTGATCGCCGTCGCCCATCCTTCTTTCCGTGAGAAACTCACTCAGCAGGCTAAGGAGATAGGCCTATTCGGAGGTAAGTGATAACGATTATGGTAGACCTCATGACACAAAAGGGCATGTCGAATAAGAACTTCGTCTATACGATGGGAATCGATGTGGGTTCTACCGCGTCGAAGTGCTTGATATTAAAGGACGGAAGCGAGATCGTAGCGAAATCGCTGGTCCCGCTGGGCGCGGGGACCAGCGGGCCCGGGCGCGCCATCCGGGAGGCGCTGGAAGCGAGCGGCAAAAGCCGTGAAGAGATCGGCTTTACACTGGCGACCGGATATGGCCGCAATTCCCTGGAAGGAATCGCGGACCGTCAGATGAGCGAGCTGACCTGCCATGCGAAGGGTGCGACATTTCTGTTCCCCGGGGTGCATACCGTGATCGACATCGGCGGGCAGGACGTGAAGGTCATGGAAGTGGAAAACGGGATCATGACCCATTTCGTGATGAACGACAAGTGCGCCGCCGGAACGGGCCGGTTTCTGGATGTGATGGCCCGGGTGCTGGAGGTTCGGGTGGAGGATCTGGCAAAGCTGGGTTCGGAATCGACGAAGCGGATCGATATCAGCTCCACCTGCACCGTGTTCGCGGAGAGCGAAGTGATCAGCCAGCTGTCCCAGGCCGCGGATAAGCGGGATATCATCGCGGGCATCCACCGGAGCGTGGCCAGCCGTGCCGGGGGCATCGCCCGGCGGGTGAGCATCCGGGACCAAGTGGTGATGACCGGCGGAGTGGCGCAGAACTACGGGGTGGTTCATGCGCTGGAGGAAGAGCTGGGCCGCACCATTTATACCTCGCCGCTGACGCAGTATGTGGGGGCGCTGGGCGCGGCGCTCTACGCTCTGCAGAAGGCACGGCAAGAGTAGCGAATTGGAGGAATCATCAGATTATGGAAGACTTTCAGAAAATAAATGGCGCCGAAACCGCGGCGCCTGAAAAGAACAGCACCGAAGCGGAAGTGCCTGCAAAGAAGGCGCCGCAGCCGGCAAGTCCGGGCACCCAGGCGTTGAGAAAGGTCGTGTCGGACGTTTACGCCGCAGCCTGGGAAGCGAAGAAGCGCGGCGAGCCGGTGGGCTGGTCGTCCTCGAAGTTTCCCTGCGAGATCGCGGAGGCCTTCGGCCTCGCCGTAGTTTATCCCGAGAACCAGGCGGCGGGCATCGCGGCCCAGCACGACGGGGAACGGATGTGTCAGGCGGCCGAAAACCTGGGCTACGACAACGATATCTGCGGCTATGCAAGGATCAGCCTTGCCTACGCCTCCGGCGTGGAGACCACCAACGAGTCCCGCCGCATGCCGCAGCCTGATTTTCTGCTCTGCTGCAACAACATCTGCAACTGCATGACCAAGTGGTACGAGAATATCGCCAGGATCCACAGGATCCCTCTGGTCATGATCGATATTCCATACAACAACCACACCGCAGTCGACGATACCTATGTGGCCTATATCCGCGGCCAGTTTGACGACGCCATCCGGAAGCTGGAGAAAATCTCCGGCCGAAGCTTCGATGAAAAGAAATTTGAACAGGCTTGCGCCAACGCCAACCGGACCGCCAGTGCCTGGCTGAAGGTGTGCGACTACTGCCAGTATAAGCCCTCTCCCATGAGTGGCTTCGATCTATTCAACCACATGGCCGACGTGGTCACCGCCCGCGGCAAAGTGGAGACCGCGGAGGCCTTCGAACTGCTGGCCTCCGAGCTGGAGGAAGCGGTGAAGACCGGGAAAACGACCCTGCCCTTTGAAGAAAAATACCGCATCATGTTCGAGGGGATCCCCTGCTGGCCCGACCTGAAGGCACTGTTCAGGCCTCTGAAGGCCAACGGCGTCAACGTGACGGCAGTGGTTTATGCCCCTGCCTTTGGCTTTGTGTACGAAGACATGGATTCCATGATCCGCGCTTACTGCAAGGCCCCCAACAGCATCTGCATCGAACAGGGCGTGGAATGGCGTGAGGGCATCTGCCGGGCCAACAAGGTGGACGGCGTGCTGGTGCATTACAACCGCAGCTGCAAGCCTTGGAGCGGCTATATGGCCGAGATGCAGCGCCGGTTCCACAGGGACCTGGGAGTCCCGGTAGCCGGCTTCGACGGAGACCAAGCCGACCCGCGCAACTTCACGGCCGCAAACTATGAGACCCGCGTTCAGGGGCTGGTGGAGGCCATGGAGGAAAATCAGAGAGTCAAGGAAGAAAATCAGAGAGCCGGGGAGGGAAAGGCGCAATGAGTATCGAGGCACGGATAGAGGAATTCAGGGAGATTGCGGGCAATCCCAAAAAGCAGCTGCAGGCTCGCAAGGCGGAAGGGAAGAAGTGCATCGGCGTGCTGCCCTATTACGTTCCCGAGGAACTGGTGGACGCAGCCGGCATGGCGCCCTTCGGACTGTGGGGCAGCAACCGCAAAACCATCAGTCGGGCTAAGGAATACTGCGCGACCTTTTACTGCGCCATCGCCCAGCTTGATCTGGAGATGCTGCTGGACGGGACTCTGGACTTGTTGGACGGCGTGATCACACCCTCCATCTGCGATACGCTCCGACCTATGACCCAGAACATCCGGGTGGCAATGAGCGGGAAGATGCCCTGCATTTTCCTGGCTCATCCCCAGAACCGCCGTCCCGCTTACGGGCAGAAGTTCACAATGGAACAGTATGCCAACGTTCGCAGCGAACTGGAGAAAATCGCGGGCGCTCCCATCACCGACGAGGCTATCAGTGCCTCCATCAGGGTCTATAACCGCAGCCGCGCTGCGCGCCGGGAGTTTGTGAAGCTGGCTGGTGAGCACTGCGACGTGGTGAAGCCCGTATCCCGCAGCGCGGTGCTGAAAGCTGCCTGGTTTATGCCCAAGGCCGTCTATACTGAAAAGCTGGAGGCCCTGAACGAAGAGCTGCGCGCCCTGCCCGCCTGCGATTGGAAAGGCGTAAAGGTGGTAACCTCCGGCATTATCTGTGACAACCCGAATCTGCTCGGGATTTTTGAAGCATATAACGTTGCCATCGCGGCGGACGATGTGGCCCACGAGAGCCGCTCCTTCCGGGTGGACGCGCCGGAGAAGGGCGACCCCATGGAGGCCCTGGCAGCTCAGTTTGCCGATCAGGATTTTGATGTGTTGCTTTACGACGAAGAGTCGGATCAGAACCGGCGCGGCGAGTTTGTCGCCGGTCTGGTGAAGGAGAGCGGCGCGGACGGGCTGATCCTCTTTATGCAGCAGTTTTGTGATCCGGAGGAAATGGAGTACCCGGATCTAAAAAAAGCCCTGGATGCCGCGGGCATCCCGCACATCCGCCTGGGAGTCGATATGCAGATGAGAGACTTCGGTCAGGCGAGAACCGCGATCCAAACATTCGCGGATATGATTCGTTGAATTTACATTCTGATATACATACGGAGGATAGAACATGAGCACATTCGGTTATTCCATGCCCTCATACTTTAAAAATATGAGTAGGATCGGAACGCCCCTGAATGAAGCCAACGAGGAAAACGCCGAGGCGCTGAAAAAGATCGAGGACGACATTGCCGCGCAGACCGAGGTAGTATTGCAGTCGGGCCGGCCGGACAAATCGCTCAACGAATCCGGCCAGATGACCGCCATGCAGCGGCTCAGGCTGCTGGTGGACGAGGACACCTGGTGCCCTCTGAACAGTCTTTACAATCCCGGCGGCAACGAGGACGGCAGCACCGGCGTCATCACCGGCCTGGGCAAGATCCGCGATAAGTGGGCGGTTATCATCGCCTCAGACAACAAGAAGCTGGCCGGCGCCTGGGTGGCCGGTCAGGCCCTGAAGCTGACCCGGGCCACCGACATGGGCAAGCAGCTTAACATCCCGCTGGTTTACGTGCTAAACTGCAGCGGCGTAAAGCTCGACGAGCAAGAGAAGGTCTACGCCGGCCGCGTGACCGGCGGAACGCCCTTTTACCGCGCCGCGGACCTGCAGCAGATGGGCATCCCCGTGATCGTCGGTATTTACGGCACCAACCCGGCCGGCGGCGGATATCACAGTATCAGCCCCACCTTCCTCATCGCCCATGAAAAGGCCAATATGGCCGTGGGCGGCGCGGGCATCGTGGGCGGCATGAACCCCAAGGGATACATAGACGAAGAGGCCGCCCAGGCCCTCATCGACGCCACCAGGAACGCCGGCGAGCAGGATCCTCCCGGTTCGGTGTCGGTCCATTTCGGCGAGACCGGCTTCTTCCGCGAGGTTTATGCCCAGGAAGAAGGCGTGCTGGAAGCCATCAGGAAGTACATGGACGCCATGCCTGCCTATAACGAAAACCTCTTTCGTGTGGACGACCCACAGGAGCCCGCCGTCCCCGCCGAGGACCTCTACAGCAAAATCCCCATCAATCAGCGCAGGGCCTACAAGGTCAAGGACGTGCTGGCCTGCCTCTTTGATAACAGCGAATTCATGGAATATAAGGCAAGCTACGGACCGGAGATCGTCTGCGGACTGGGGAAGGTAAACGGCCTGCTGTGCGGCGTGATCACCAACTATCAGGGAATGATCCCGAATTATCCCGAGTACCGGGAAAACAGCGTGGGCGTGGGCGGCAAGCTCTACCGTCAGGGCCTCGTCAAGATGAATGAATTTGTGACCCTCTGCGGCAGAGACCGTCTGCCCGTCGTGTGGATCCAGGATACCACCGGCATCGACGTGGGCGACCCCGCCGAAAAGGCTGAACTGCTGGGTCTTGGACAGTCCCTTATTTACTCCATTCAGGACGCCAAAGTGCCCCAGATTGAGATCACCCTCCGCAAGGGTACCGCCGCGGCCCATTATGTGATGGGAGGCCCTCAAGGCAATGACACCAACGTTTTCAGTCTGGGCACCGCCGCCACCGAGATTTACGTGATGCACGGCGAAACCGCCGCCGCCGCCATGTGCGCCCGCCGTCTGGTGAAGGATCAGGAATCCGGAAAGAGCATTGAGCCAGTCATCGATAAGATGAACCAGCTGATTCAGGATTATACGGACAAATCCCGTCCCGCTTACTGCGCCAAAGTCGGTCTGGTGGACGAGATCGTAAAGCTGGATGAGCTGCGCAGATACATCTGCGCCTTTGTCGGAGCTTCCTATCAAAATCCCAGAAGTATCTGCGCGTTCCATCAGATGCTGACCCCCCGCGTCATCCGGGACTGGGACCGGATGAACGGATAAGAAAAGTGTGAGGTGAAATTATGTCAGCAGGTCAAGCGATTTCCCTGACGGAGATCCCGGGGATTTCCCTAGTCTGTTTATTGTTGATGTTTGCGGCGATGCTTCTGTTTCTGAGGGCTCACCGGAAAAAGGACGCGGATCTCGACGAGGCAAAAGCCGAGATCCCCGATATGGCAGCCTCAGAGGACGAAAATGACGACGAGCTGATCGCCGTCATTGCCGCGGCGATCCAGTGCTACGAGCAGGAGAAAAAGAGGAAGCCCTCCAGTATCTACTTGGCGCGCAATTTCAAGAGTTAAAGGACAAGACGAATCATGTTAAAGGCTGAATAACAAGAGAAATCAAGCTATGGAGGACGATCAATGAGCAGTCAGCCACTTTTCATTACCGAAACAATTTTAAGGGACGCGCATCAGTCCCAGGCCGCCACCCGTATGCGCACGGAGGAGATGCTTCCCGCATGCGCGTTGCTGGACGGTATGGGCTATTGGTCGGTGGAGTGCTGGGGCGGAGCCACCTTTGACGCCTGTCTGCGTTTCCTCGACGAGGATCCCTGGGAACGGCTGCGTGCACTGCGCAGGGCGATGCCCAATACTAGGCTTCAGATGCTGCTGCGCGGCCAGAATCTGTTGGGTTACCGCAACTACCCGGACGACGTGGTGGACAGCTTCTGCAAAAAGTCCCTGGAAAACGGCATAGACGTGGTCAGGATTTTCGACGCCCTCAACGACACCCGCAATCTCAGCCAGGCCATGAAAAGCGTGAAGGAGTACGGCGGCCTGTGCGAGCCGGCTATCTCCTATACCGTGAGTCCCATTCACAGCGAACAGTGCTTCATTGATTTGGCCCTGCGGCTGGAGGAGATGGGCGCGGACGTCATCTGCATCAAGGACATGTCGAATCTTCTGCTTCCCATGGACGCGTATCGTCTCATCCAGGAACTGAAAAAGCGTGTTTCGGTCCCCATTCACCTGCATACCCATAACACCAGCGGAACAGGGGACATGACCTATCTTATGGCCACACTGGCGGGGGTTGACATTGTGGACTGCGCCCTGTCGCCTCTGGGCAGCGGTACCGCGCAGCCGGCCACCGAGTCTCTGGTGGCCGCCCTGCGAGGACAGGAACGGGATACCGGCCTGGATCTCGCAAAACTCAGCGAAGCCGCCCAATATTTCCGGGGCGTGGCCGACAGGCTGGAAAAGGACGGCTTCCTTGACCCCAAGGTACTTCGGGTGGATCCCAACGCGCTGATTTATCAGGTACCGGGGGGTATGCTTTCCAACCTGATTTCCCAGCTGAAAGAAGCCAAGGCGGAGGATAAATACGAGGAAGTGCTGGCCGAGGTGCCCAAAGTACGCGAAGATTTCGGATATCCTCCGCTGGTGACGCCTACCAGTCAGATCGTGGGCACCCAGGCGGTATTCAACGTACTGCTGCAAGAGCGGTACAAGATGGCGTCCAGGGAATCAAAGGCGCTGCTTCGCGGCGAATACGGGCAACTGCCCGGCGCTGTGGGCGAGGCGGTCAGGAAGAAGGTCATCGGAGAGGATAAGGTCATTACCTGCCGTCCGGCCGACCTGCTGCCCCCCGAAATGGAGGTCATGCGCAAGGAGGCGGACGGCCTGGCCCGGTCGGAAGAGGACGTTTTAAGCCTGGCTATGCTGCCTCAGGCCGCGCGGAACTATCTGGAACGGCGCAACGCAAGGTTCGAAGCGGCGCTCCGGAGGGAACAAAGGGCGAAGGACCTGGCGAGAGAGCAAAAGCGTCTGGTCCGCGGCGCGGAAACAAACGGGCATGATAAAGCTGCGGGACCCGCGGCAGGAAATCCAATGGCGCGAAATTGTAAAATCTGATTGTATGAGTGTGAGATTAGGAGAGTAACAGACGATGAAAAATTACAGAATTACGATTAACGGCAAGACTTACGAGGTTGGCGTAGAGGAGTGCGGCGGAGCCGTTCAGGTGCAGTCTGTCCGGCCCTCAGTCTCCGTTTCCCAGGTTCCTGCTCCCGCAGCGGCTTCTAAGGCCGCCGCATCCGACACCTCGGCTCCCGCTGCGGTACCCGAGGCCGCGTCTGCCGCTCCGGCTTCCGCGACGACCTCTAAGGCCGCGCCCGCCGCTTCGGATTCCAGGACTGCCGCCGCCAGCGACGTGACCGCACCCATGCCCGGTACTGTCCTTTCCGTGGCCGTCAGCGAAGGCCAGCAGGTAAAGAAGGGACAGTTGCTTCTGATCTTTGAAGCTATGAAAATGGAAAATGAAATCGTAGCGCCCAGCAACGGCACAGTCACCGGAGTTTATGTTTCTAAGGGCGCAACAATGGAAGCTGGCATGGCGCTGGTTTCCCTGAGGTAAGCCGGACCGCCTCCTCCAGCTTCGGCTGACCGGCCTGATACTTGCTCCGACACCAAAATTGCGGCTGCTTCCCATGGGAAGCAGCCGCAATTTTGGTGTCGGA
>DATMXY010000158.1:0-4746 GCA_035561275.1 Anaerovoracaceae bacterium
CAACTAAACCTGTTTTTTTGGTATAATAAGTAAAGGCTGACGGACAGACCGAAAATTTATCAGACGGGCCTGCCTGCCGAATACGTTCCGGCAAAGATAAAACGACACGAAAGGAAGATAGAGAAGATAGAATGGAAGAGAAAACGACGATGCAGGATTTCATGGACGAGATCGAGCAATCCATGAAGAGGATCTACAAGGACGACGTGCTGGAGGGAACCATCATATCAGCGGGAGAGGAAGAGATCCTGGTTAACATAAACTATACTTCGGACGGAATCATAACGAAGGAAGAAATGTCGGAAGGCTACGACTATCAGGTTGGCGGCCGGATCTCCGTATTGGTCCTTGATCCCCATGATTCGGAGGGAAATGTGATCCTGTCCCATCGGCAGGCGGAAGCCATCGTTGGCTGGGACGACCTGGAAGAGGCCTTTGAAGAAAAGAAGAAGGTCCATGTGAAGGTCATGGAAGCGGTCAAGGGCGGCGTGTCGGCGGAATACCGGAGCGTCAGGTGCTTTATACCGGCGTCCCTGCTGTCGTACCGGTATGTGGAGGATATGGGCACATATGCAGGCAAAACCCTGGAGGTGACCGTGGAGGACTTTGACAGGGAAAACAAGAGGGTGGTTCTTTCCCGGAAATCCGTTGAAACGGCAGAACGTCAGGGAAAAAAGGAAAAACTGATGGACCAGCTCCAGGTGGGTGAAATGCGCCAGGGCACAGTGACCAAGCTCATGAAATTCGGCGCCTTTGTAGATCTTGGCGGGGTGGAAGGGCTCATATACCTGGACGACCTTGCCTGGCACCGGGTGAACCATCCGTCGGAAGTGGTTTCCGAGGGGGATCCGGTCACCGTTTATGTATCAAACATCGATAAAAAGAATGGGAAAATCGGCCTGGTATTGAAAAAGGTAGAAGAAGACCCCTGGCAGGGTGCCGCCGATTATTATAAACCCGACGATCTGGTGGAAGGCACTGTAGTCAGGCTTGTCGATTTCGGCGCCTTTGTGGAAGTGGAAGCGGGGATCGAGGGCCTGGTCCATCTGTCGGAAATATCATCGGAGCGGATCCGGAAGCCGTCCGATGTTTTAAAAGTCGGGGATAAAGTGCAGGCTGTCATATTGAGCGTTGACGAGAAAAACAAGAAACTCAGTCTGAGCATTAAAGAAGCCGAAGGGCAGACGGCGGACGGAGTCGAATTGGTCCGGGAAGAGAAAGGGGCGACCCTGGGCGACCTGTTCGGAGACAAATTCAAGGACTTCTTTCAAAAATAAGAAAGAAATGAACCCGGGGCCCCGTTCTGTTGTATTGAGCGGGGTCTTTTATTTATTTGTCGGGCGTCTCGGGAGAAGGACAATTGAAGAGGATTTTGAACCATTTAAAATCATCTCTCGTCAGACAGCCGAACCAGACGAGGAAGAAGAAATAAAAAAAGCACATAGAAGCAACCCCGGCCAGAATGTATAACACGTCCGGAAGGGGATTCATACCCGTAAGATCAAGAAGGTAAACCGCGATGAATCCGGACGCGGCGGCGGACAAGACAGGCTTGAACGCCCAGTCCCTGACGTTCAGGCGGAGTCGGGTGATTTTCAGGAGTCGGCGCGTGCCCAATGAGAGGCTGAAAAGGTTACTGAAATATAGCACAAAGATCAGTCCGAAGATCCCTTCCTCCGGAAGCAGATAGTAGATCAAAACGATTCTGGCCACTGCGTCAGTCACGCTGTACATCAGCGCGCTGACCTGCTGATTCAGGGCTTTCAGGAGTTCTTGAACGACGATATCCAGATAGATCAGGGGAATCAGCGGCGCCATGACCTTCATGAAATATCCGCAGTCGGTTCCCTCATATATGGCGGGGCCGAGATGATCGGAAAAAAATGCGAAGACGCCGGAGATGAGGATCGACATGATGGAGGTCAGCTGCAAGGCCCGGGTCACGGAATAATCGACCCGCTTCTTTTGGTTCAGGGCGTTAGCCTCCGACACCTCGGGGATCAGAAGTGAAGAGAAAGCGATGATGACGGAGGCGGGAAACATCAGGACCGGCATCACCATGCCCTGAATTTTTCCGTATTGCTCCAGCGCGGACCTGTTCGTGTATCCGTATCTTTCAAATCCGATGGGGATCATGATATTCTCCAGGGCCCTCAGGCTGCTGCGGATCAGGGAGCTTGCCGAAACCGGAAGGGATATGTAAAAAAGTTTTTTCAATATGCTCGCCTTCTGATAGATCTTCGAGATCCCGCCGCCGCTCAGCCAGCGTTCGATCCGATAAAAGGTGAGAATGCAGAGGCAGGAAGTGATTTCCGCTATGGTCATGCCCACGGCGATGGCCGCGCAGGCGTATTCCGGGCCGCCGAGCATGAAATAATCAATGATTTTAACGATAACGAAAATCTGAATCGTCAGTTCGGCAGCCTGGGCGGCGGTGGGGCGGATGATCTTGCTGACGGCGTAAAAATAGCCCTTGATGCAGGCGGAGACGCCGGCGAAAGGCAGACCGACAGCCATCAGCTTCAGGGGAAAGACCGCTCTTACGTCGTCGAGCCATACCAAGCCGATATATTCGGCGCCGAAATATAAAAACAGAAATGCGGGAACGCTGTACAGGAAGCTGACGGAAAGCGCCCGGATGATCAAAGCCCTGGAAATGGAAAAGGACGCGCGTCCGCCTTCCTCCGCAATCAGACGGGTAACGGCTACATTAATGCCGTTGACGACAAAGAGGATCGCCATCAGATAAACGGAAAGGATCAATTGGTACAATCCGATCCCTTCCGTTCCGATCTTGTTGGATAAAAAAACTCTGAAGAAAATGCCCGCCGTATTGAAGAGCAACGATGAAACGATGATGATCGAGGCATTGATGACTAATTTTTTCAAATCCGCTCCCCGCTTCCCTTTGATTCTAAGAATATATGCAGGGAGGGGGGCGGTTAGTATAACTTAATGGTCAGTGGTTTTTTCTTTTCTCATGGGCGCCGTCATGGACGTCGGTCTTCCTGCCGTTGACAATACCGGCGTCGGAATTGCCCCTCGGGTCAATTTTCCGCAGTTCGGGGTTGCTTTTTTCCCGGTCTTTTATTCGATTTTTGTTGTTATCCATGTCCCTTTACCTTTCTGTATGATAAGCTTTTACAGGATAGTTTTTCAGAACAGGGGATGAATTATTCAATAAATATTCCGGCGGCATGAAGCGGAGACTCAACATCGGCGCGGCGCTGGCGGCAGCCGCCTGGCGGGCCGGAAACTACAAGATGGCAAATATATTTGAAACGGGAGTCATTCAGACCATGGCCCTATTAGGCGGAAGCTTTTTCCCTTTGGATATCCTGCCGGAAGCCCTGCAGCATTTCAGCTTTCTGTCACTTTCCGGGATCGTGCTGAAAGCATATCAGAAAACCATGATGGGATACGGCATGGCAGACGTGCTGGGGTATATTGGTATCCTGGCGGGAATCGGCGCGATATTCACCGCTCTTGCCGTTGTCATCATAAGGGAAAGGGGGCGAGCCATCCATGCTTAGTATTATGAAGCTCAGGCTGCTGAGGCTTCGGGATGAATTCTGGGTATATGTGCTCATGATGGCCATGGCTTTTGGCCTCACTGCGGTGTTCGGCTTTTCCTTCAACGATTACAAGCCGGACGTATTGATCGTGGACGAGGACGGTAGCGGCTATTCAGAAAATTTGACAGCGGAACTTTCACGGACCGGCGCTTTTGCGTTTGCGGAGTCCGGCCGGGAAGACGCGGTTACGCAGGTCAGAGAGGGAAAGGCTCTCACCGCCGTAGTCATCGGGAACGGGTTTGAATCAGCGGTGAAAGCGGGAAACTCGGTTTCACTGGGTGTGATGAAGCTGAAGGATGATACCCTGACCCTTACCCTGCAGCAGCAGGTGTCGTCCGCCGCTTCCAGAATGATCGGCGCCGTCCGGATCGCCGGCATCACCGCCGGTTATGTCGTTGCCAGACAGCCTGCGGCAGACCGGGAATCGGTGGAGGCCGAGGCATACCGCGGAGTCATGGAGGCGTGGGAATATAAGGATCCCGTCAATATCGCAGCCGCGGCGGCAAATACCAATACCGACGGCGAATATGACAACCTGAAGCATTCCATGTTCGGATTCGCCCTGTTCTTTTCCATGTACGCCATGGTATTCGGCATCGGGACCATCCTTTACGACAGGCAGTATAAAACCTGGCAGCGTATGTTGATTGCCCCGGTATCAAAGGCGTCTGTCCTGGGCGGAAGCATGATCGTAACGTATCTGGCGGGATTGCTCCAGCTCGTGATCCTGGTGCTTGCCGGGAAATACCTGCTGGGGATCGACTGGGGCGACAGCACCGCAGGCATTCTGCTGATCGCGGCGGCCTTTGTATTCACCGTCACTTCCCTGGGCCTGCTGCTTTCCGGACTTGTGAAAACAGGTGCCCAATTGTCTGCGGTAACGCCCGTTCTGCTCACCAGCACTTCCATGCTGGGCGGATGTATGTGGCCGCTGGAGATCGTGAACAATAAGGCGCTGCTGTTTCTGGCGGAGCTTACCCCCCAGAAATGGGCCCTTCAGGGAATGGAGGATATCGCAGCCAGGGGGATGGGTTTTGAAGCGGCCGTTACGCCTGTGCTGGTGCTCACGGCTATGGGCCTGTTCTTCTTCGCTGTCGGGGTTAGATTGGTAAAGTACGAATAATTACCGGCGCGTTGCCCGCGTCGCCCAGGGCGTCGTTTAAAATTACAA
>DATMXY010000159.1:0-12608 GCA_035561275.1 Anaerovoracaceae bacterium
AAAAGGAGGGAATATTAATGACAGAAAAGGTTCACGAAACCGATCAACTTGTGAGAACCCTGAAACCGATCCACCTATGGTCTTTGGCGGTAGGTCTTGTTATTTCAGGGAACTACTTCGGATGGAGCTACGGCTACGGGACAGGAGGCCCTGTGGGCTTATTCATCGCCTGTATTCCGGTAGTAATCTTCTATGCGACATTTATTTTCTGCTACACGGAAATGGCTACCGCGATCCCCCATGCCGGAGGTCCGTCCGCGTATGCCAGAAGGGCGATGGGTCCGGGCGCCGGATATTTTGCGGGTATCAGCTGCCTGATCGAGTTCCTGTTTGCTCCTCCTGCCATTGCGCTGGCTGTAGGCGGCTACATACATAATCTCATCCCGATCATCCCCGCGATTCCCGCAACCATAGTCGCTTTCGTTGTTTTCGTATTTATTAACTTCTTAGGTATGCACACTTCTGCCGTATTCGAACTCATTGTAACGATCGTCGCGCTGGTTGGCCTCTGCATTTTCTGGGCCGCAGCAGCCCCCCATGCCTCGATGGCCAACTTCTTACAGCCCCTGGCTGAGAACAACGGCTTTGAGGGCTTCCTTCAATATATCCCGGGCGGCTGGACCGGCGTGATGGCTTCCGTACCGTTCGCCATCTGGTTCTACCTGGCACTGGAAGGCGGAGCAATGACGGCGGAGGAAATGGTAAATCCGCAGAAGGACATCCCGAAAGGATTCCTGACCGCAATGCTTACCCTTTTCATTATGATGTGCTTCACACTGTACCTCACTGCCGGTATCGTTGATTACAATCAGGTATCCGCGGTAGACTTCCCGCTTCCCGCCGCACTGGAAGCAGTATACGGCAAGGGCGCCCTGACGGTCATCGTCAATTTCCTGGGCTTATTCGGACTGATCGCTTCCCTGAACGGAATCATCGTCGGTTCCTCCAGACAGTTGTATGCGATGGCGAGAACCGGATACCTGCCTAAATTTATCGCGGCCGTCAATCCCAAGAGGCACACGCCTACCGCCGCCCTGATCATCGCCGGCGTCATAGGGATCGTCGCCGCATCCACGGGCCTGACTTCCGTCGTAATCACCCTCTCCGTATTCGGATCCGTAGCGCTGTACTTCATCTGCCTGATTTCCTTCTTTGTCCTGCGCAAAAAAGAGCCGGAACTCAGGAGACCGTTCAAAGTAACGGCAGGAAACACGGTTGGAGCCGTCAGCATGATCATGTGCATCTTCTGCCTGATCAGCCTGTTCATCACGACCGTTGGCGTCGCCCTGCCCGAATCCAGCATCGCTTATATGATCTTCGGCGACGCCGTCGTCAATCCGCTGATTGCCACCATCATAATCTATGTGCTTTCGTATATCTGGTATTTCGCAGCCGGAAGGAAGAACATCAGGCCTTTCGACGAGGAATTCGACGTACTCAAGGATCTGGACGTATAGCGATTATCTTACGCATTTATTTACAGGCAAATAGTATTGCAGCAATGTCTTTAGGTGAAGTGGCGGAGCCCTTCACCTAGAGATTCATAAACAAAATCAAATAAGTTGAACGTCAATCAAAAAATAAAAAAAAGAGGAGGATATCAATTATGGCAATCAGAGATGAATTGATCGCATTGGGCATGGTTGAGACAAAAGGAGCGGTAGGTGCGATCGAAGCGGCGGACGCCATGGTAAAAGCCGCAAATGTCAGCCTGATCGGAAAAGTCAGAGTCGGAGGCGCCCTTGTAACCGTTATGGTCCGCGGAGACGTGGGCGCCGTGAAGGCCGCCGTTGACGCGGGGGCCGCGGCGGCGGTAAGGGTGGGCGAGCTGGTCAGCTGCCACGTCATTCCAAGACCGCATCAGGATCTGGAACAGATACTCCCTAAGCTTCCGGAAACAAAACCGGCAAAGGAAAAGGCCGCCGCCAACGCATAAATGAGCAGGGACAGCATTTTAACAAGCGTGGGTATCGATATCGGAACGACGACGACAAAGCTGGTAATCTCTTATTTGACGTTGTCCAACGTGATGCCGGGCAGCAGGATCCCCCGCATCGAAATCAGCGGCAAGAGCTTGTTTTATGCCTCCGAAGTCCGGTTTACGCCCTTTATTGACCGGGGAACCATCGACGAGGGCGCGGTCAGGAAGATGATCAGCGAGGAGTATCAAAAGGCCGGGATATCGCCGGACAGGATCGATACCGGAGCCATTATCATCACAGGCGAATCCGCGAAAAAGGAAAATGCGGAAAAGCTTGTCCACGCCCTGGCGGAATTTTCGGGCGACTTCGTGGTGGCAACCGCGGGGCCGGAGCTGGAAAGCATCATTGCCGGAAAAGGTTCGGGAACGGAGGACCTCTCACGAAAAGAGCGTTGTATCTACGCCAATATCGACATCGGCGGAGGAACCACGAACATCGCTTACTACGACAACGGCGCATGCATCGGGAACGCCTGCCTGGAGGTAGGGGGCAGACTGATCGAAATCGATCTGATCTCCCATAAAATAAAGTATATGGCCAGAGCCGGCAGGATCATTTCTGAAAAACTGTCCTGTGACAAGATCAGGAGCGACAGCCCTGAGGCGCAGAGGAGGGGGATCGATGCGATCCTCACCCAAATGGTGCAGTCGGTGGATGAAGTTCTTTTTTCGGAGACTCCGTCTGAAATCACAAAGGAGCTGACCGTAAACGACAACCTGCCGAAGGTTTTACCGCAGAAGGTCGTCTTCTCCGGAGGGGTATCCCGGTATATTTATCAGAAACCCGTGAGCGACTGGTGGATCCACGGGGATGTGGGGCCGCTTCTGGCGGAGGCGTATAAAAACGGAAGGGCGTACCGCACCTTTGAAGTCGTACCCGGAGCAGAGACGATCCACGCCACGGTAATGGGCGCGGGAATCCATACGGTCAACGTTTCAGGCTCCACGGTCACCGTGAAAAAGGACTGTCTGCCCATCCGGAACATTCCTGTCGTGGTTCCGGAGGTCAGAAATGGACAGTACGACTGGATCAGGCCTTCCGGCCGGTTTCTTGACTCTCTGCACACCTGTGCCGCATTGAGTATTCCCGTACAGGAAAAGCTGGACTTTCAAAGTCTTGACGCACTGACGGAAACCGTCGCAGGACAGCTTCCACAGATTCCATGCAGCCCCAAAGTGGTGGTGATGGAACAGGACATTGCCAAGTTCATCGGACAGGGAATCCGGAAACGGCTTGGAGATATCGATCTTGTCTGTATCGACGGGATCCGGACCTTCTCGGGGGATTATATCGACATAGGAAAAGCGTTAAGTTACGCCGAAGCATTGCCGGTAGTCGTTAAAACTTTAATATTTAACAATAAGGAATAAAGGGGGTGTCAGACAATTGAAATTAACTGCGAAATTGTTCGGGCATACATACCAATTCAAGGATATAAAGCAGGTCCTGGCCAAAGCCAACGAACTCAAATCAGGCGATATTTCCGCCGGAATCGCGGCGGAAGACGCCGCGGAGAGAATTGCGGCCAAGATCGTGCTGTCTGAATTAACGCTGGAAGACCTGAGGAAAAACCCCGTGGTACCCGCCGAAATCGACGAAGTCACCAGGATCATAGAATCAGATGTAAACGAGACGATCTATCGCGATATCAGAAATTGGTCCGTAGCCCAGTTAAGAGAATTCATCCTGGATACAGAGACGTCAGGCGCCCAGATCAGGAGGATCAGCAGGGGCATGACGTCGGAAATGGTTGCCGCCGCCGCGAAGCTGATGAGCAATCTGGACCTGATCCTGGGCGCATCCAAAATCAAAATCACCGCGCACTGCAATACCACCATCGGGCTTCCGGGTACGCTGGCTTCAAGGCTTCAGCCCAACCATCCCACAGACTCCCCGGAAGGCATCCTTGCAAGCATCCGGGAAGGCCTTGCCTATGGCACCGGCGACGCCGTCATCGGCCTGAATCCGGTAGACGACTCAGTGGAGGCAACCATGCGCTCCCTGAACACCATCTATGAATTCATGGAGGAATGGAAGGTCCCCACGCAGATCTGCGTACTGGCGCACGTCACCACACAGATGGAGGCCTGCAGGAAGGGTGCTCCGACCCATCTTCTGTTCCAGTCCATTGCAGGCTCCCAGGTGGCCAACGAAGCCTTCGGCATCAGCAAAGAAATCCTGGACGAAGCATATGAACTGGGACTGAAGTACGGAAAGGGAACCGGTCCGAATATCATGTATTTTGAAACCGGGCAGGGCTCAGAGCTCTCCTCCAACGGCCATCACGATTCCGACCAGGTCACGATGGAAGCGAGATGCTACGGTCTGGCGAGGCACTACAAGCCGTTCCTGGTCAATACGGTAGTGGGCTTTATCGGGCCTGAATACCTTTATGACGCAAAACAGGTCATCCGGGCCGGTCTGGAAGACCACTTCATGGGAAAGCTGACGGGGATCTCGATGGGATGCGACGCCTGCTACACAAACCATATGAAAGCGGATCAGAACGATATCGAGAATCTGGCAGTATTGCTTACCGCCGCGGGATGCAACTATTTTATGGGAATCCCCATGGGCGACGACATCATGCTGAATTACCAGTGCACAAGTTATCACGACGTGGCGGCGCTGAGAGAAATCCTGAAAGTAAAACCGCTTCCCGAATTTAACGCCTGGTGCGAAAAGATGGGCATTCTGAAGGACGGCAAACTTACTCCTTCCGCCGGCGACGCCAGCATGTTCACGAAGCAGGGGGGTGGCCTTAGATGAGCAATATGGAAGACAGTGTTAAATTAATTGTAGAACAGGTTTTGAGAGAAATTGCGGTAACGGACGGCGGCAAAACCAAAGCGGTCGCTGCCGCCGGGGAAACCGGCGTGAGCACGATTGCCCGGGAAACGGTCAGGGAAACCGCCTCGGACGCCGCTGCAAAAGAAACATCTGCAAGGAGTACGGCCGCGGCGGGAAGCCGGAGCGAAGGCGATGGGTCAGACGCGGAAGACCTTTCCGCCGTTGACCTTCAGACACAGCTCCTGGTGCCGGAGCCGAAGAATAAGGATCTCTACATGGATATGAAAAAGTCCACGGCGGCAAGAATCGGCGTCTGGAGAGCAGGCCCAAGGCCGTTGACGGAAACCCTCTTACGATTCCGGGCAGACCATGCGGTGGCGCAGGACTCGGTGATGGGAGAAATTTCCGAAGAGGACGCGGTGAAATATAAGATGATCTATGTGAAATCCGCCTGCAGAGACAAGGACGAATTCCTGACCAGGCCCGACCTGGGAAGGAGCCTTGACGAAGACAGCGCAAAGAAGATGGAGAAGGAATGTGAGAAAAAGCCCCAGGTCCAGATCGTCGTCGCAGACGGGCTGTCCAGCAAGGCCATGAAAGCCAATATTCCGGATCTGTTCCCCGCCTTGCTTCAGGGGCTTCAGTCCATGGGACTCAGGGTCGGCACACCGGTCATGGCGAAGTATTCCCGGGTTGGCCTGATGGATTCCGTCGGTGAAGTCGTCAAGCCGGACGTCTGCGTAAACCTCATCGGGGAAAGGCCGGGTCTGGGAACCGCGGAAAGCATGAGCGCCTACATCGTCTATAATCCCCGGGCAGGGGTCATCGAGAGCGAGAGAACGGTCATCAGCAACATACATAAAGGCGGAACGCCCGCCGTGGAAGCCGGGGCCCACATCGCGACGCTGGTAAAGAAAATCCTGGATGCAAAAGCATCCGGCGTGAATCTCAAGATTTAAGTGCCGTGCGAGTATTCGCCAAAGGCGAATCGCACATGGCGGATTCAAATCGAACAAGTCGATTTGAAATAAGGAGGTGCTGAATAAATGATCATAGAACCGATCAAACCTCAGGTTTTGGCAGTAAGGCTGATCCCGAATGTATCCTATGATCTGGCGCAGCAATTGGGGCTGACGCCGGAACAAAGATCCATCGGCATGCTTACCGCAACCATAGACGACGCCACCTATACCGCTTTGGACGAAGCGACAAAGAAAGCGGAGGTGGAAGTCGTATACGCCAAGAGCTTCTACGCGGGCTCCGGTCATGCCTCCGGACCCAGAAGCGGCGAGATCATCGGGATCCTTGCGGGGCCCAACCCGGCGGAAATGCGCGCCGGAATCGACGCCTGCATCGATACGCTGGAAAACGAAGCGTTCTTTTATACCCATGACGGCGGAGACACCGCATGGTTCGCACATACCATTTCCAGAACAGGGAGTTATCTTTCCAAGGCCTGCGGGATCCTGGAAGGAGACCCCATCGCATACCTCATCGCCTGTCCGCTGGAAGCGATGTTCGGGATCGACGCGGCGCTGAAGGCTGCGGAAGTCGACATGAAGGTCTTCTATGGACCGCCTTCCGAAACCAACTTTGGCGGAGCCCTGCTGACGGGAACCCAGAGCGCCTGCAAGGCAGCCTGCGAAGCGTTCCAGAACGCCGTGATCGACGTTGCGCAAAACCCGTTGAAATATCTTGGCGGCTGACAGAGACGAGGTGATGGAATTGGAACTTGACAGAGATCTGGCTACGCTGCAGGAGGTGAGAAACCTTGTCAACGCGGCAAAAAAGGCTCAGGACACGCTAAAAACCTTTACGCAGGAACAGGTTGACAGGATCTGTCTTGCAATTGCCAAAGCCGGTGAAAAAAACGCCTGCCTGCTGGCCGATATGGCCGTCTCGGAAACAGGGATGGGAAAATATGAAGATAAGTGCTTTAAGAACTACTTCGCTTCCAAAATCCTTCACGAGTCCATAAAGGACATGAAGACGGTCGGCATCATCCGCAGGGATGAAGAGGAGAAGGTATGGGAGGTCGCAGAGCCGGTCGGCGTTATCGCCGGTATCGTTCCGACGACGAATCCGACGTCCACGGTGATCTTCAAATCGATGATCTCCCTGAAGACAAGGAACGCCATCGTATTTTCACCCCATCCGTCGGCTGCGGTCTGTACGAAAGAGGCGGCCAGGATCGTTCATGAGGCCGCGTTGAAAGCAGGCGCCCCGGAGGGCTGTATCAGCTGTATCTCCCTGCCCTCCCTGGAGGGGACCGACGAACTGATGAAGCATAAGCATGTCTCCATGATCCTCGCCACGGGGGGAAGCGCCCTTGTAAAGGCAGCGTACTCCAGCGGAAAACCGGCGCTGGGCGTAGGTCCCGGAAACGTTCCGGCCTTTGTCCACAGAAGCGCGGACCTTGCGAAAGCGGCGGAATACATCATCCTGGGCAAGACCTTTGATAACGGGACCATCTGCGCGTCGGAACAGGCTGTCGTCGCCGAACGGTGCATCTCAGAGCAGCTCATCGAAGAGCTGAAAAAGAAGGGCGGCTATTTTCTTACAAAAGAGGAGACGGAGAAGGTCTCCAGGGTGGTGATCCTTCCGTCCCACGGCGTAAACCCGAAGGTGGTGGGAAAAGCGCCCCAGTTCATCGGTCAGCTTGCCGGGATCGACGTGCCGAAGTCGGCGAAATGCCTCGTCGCGCATCTGGAAGGCGTAGGGCCCCAGTGGCCGCTGTCCTATGAGAAGCTTTCCACCGTACTGGGCTACTATATCGTGGACGACTGGCACGACGGCTGCGAACGGTGCATCGAGCTCCTGAATCTCGGAGGGATCGGCCACAGTTTGGCGATCCATTGCACCGATATGGACGTGATCACGGAATTTGTCATAAGAAAACCGATCTTCAGGATCCTGATCAATACTCCCGCGGCTTTGGGCGGAGTCGGCGCCACGACGAACCTTGCGCCGTCCTTTACCTTGGGCTGCGGCACATGGGGAGGCTCCAGCGTTTCCGAAAATGTGACGCCGAAGCATCTCCTGAATATCAAAAAGGCGGCATGGCATTCGGGGATCCCCGAGCTGCCGGGCGATTTCATCAAGCCGCAGGAAAAAGTGTCAGGCATATCAGGCGCCGCTTCCGTTTCATCGGACGGCCTGAATATCAATGAAAAATTGATCGCTGAAGTTGTGGCGCAGGTTCTAAAAAGCTTGAATAGATAACAAAGCGTTTCATTTTAATATTTGTGATCTGTAAAGGAGGAATCATTCAATGGAAAAGTATACAACCGCTCTGGGCATGATCGAAACAAAGGGCCTGATCGCTTCCATCGAAGCGATGGACCAGATGCTGAAGGCCGCGAACGTTAAGATCGCAGGAAAAGAACACGTTACCGGCGGATATGTCGCGGTAATGGTCAGAGGCGACGTAGGCGCCGTCAAGGCGGCTGTCGACGCGGGAGCTGCGGCGGCCCAGAGAGTCGGCGAGCTCATCAGCGTCCATGTGATCCCGAGACCCCATGTGGAAGTGGAAGCCATCCTGCCTGTAGGCGACAATAAGTAATCAGCCACAGGAAAGAAAGTGGTGATTTTATGATCGTTACTGAAAGTGATTTACGGGCAAACTGGGCAAAGGAAAAGCAAACGGTGCTCGAAATCCCGCAGGGCAGCGTGATCACGCCTTCCGCACGCGAATTCATCCGGAACAAGGGGATATGCGTTAAAATCGGAGGGAAAGGGATCATAGACTTTACAAATCAGACCTACAACGCGGCGGTCCACAGCAAACCGGAAGAACCGGAGAAGGCTCAGTCGTCCAGGGAGGCGGAAAAACCGGAATATATGACGCATCTGAACGGAAAAAAACTGGTGGTAAAGTCGGATCCGGTCATACGGCTCAGGGGGGAGCTGGACTCTTTCATCACGCAGCTTGTGGAAACCCAGATCTGGTTTATCAGCAAAGGCGGTACCGGTATGGCGGAAAAGCTGGAAGAAGTCCTGGTCTTTTGCAGGGGCCTGATGCAGGCGGAGGTCCTGGAGAGGAAATTCGTATTTCCGACGGTCTTCGGCCTGAATAAGGAGCAGATCCGGGAAGTAAGCCACAATCCGATGAAATATTTTGGAATCAATCATTCCCATGTTTCCAAGGCGCACGGGATGAGCGTAGCGAAGCTGCAGGTGCTCCGCGCCAAATCAAGGGAAGTGGAGCTGGCCGCGGTGGACGCGTTTGTCGCCCCCGAAGGACAGTGCAGCCGCGAAGACATCGTTTCCGCGCTGAACCGACTCTCAAGCATCTTGTACATTTTGATCTGTCTGGAAAAAGTCAGAGAGCAGGAAACCGGAGTCGTGTACGGAGACGATAAGGTTCGCCGTTTTGAAGTGAATATCGGCGTTTCCAACAGACATATCCATTTGAACCAGGCGGATCTGGAGGCGCTTTACGGAACGGGATATCAACTGAGAAAGATGAGAAACCTTTCCCAGCCCGGACAGTTTGCGGCAGTGGAAACGCTGGACGTCATAGGGCCGAAGGGAAAGCTGGAACGGGTACGCATTCTCGGGCCGGTTCGTGATGAATCCCAGGTGGAAATCAGCGTGTCCGACAGCAAGAAGCTGGGTATCGATCCTCCCGTCAGGGAGTCGGGGGATATCGACAGCACTCCCGGTATCGTGCTGGCAAGCCCCATCGGGAAGCTGGAATTGAAAAAGGGCGTTATCATCGCAAAAAGACACCTGCATCTCGATCCCGCTGCGGCTGCGGAGATGGGTCTTGAGGACAAGGATGTGATCACCGCGTATTTAAAGACGGAACGCCCCATCAGGCTTGAGAACATCGGCGTAAGGGTCAGCGAGGAGTATGCGACCGACCTTCATATCGATATGGATGAAGCAAACGCCGCCCTCGCAAAGAATGGAGATAAGGCAATCCTTATCCTGGAGGCGTGATATGGAACAGGTTAATCTTGCGGCTCTGGTAACACTGATCATGGCGGATAAGCGGATCCAGGACCTGATCAGGAACGGAACAAACGGCTGCCATGATCTGACCTTGATCGAAACCGAAGACATTTTCGATACCCTCCCCTTCGAATGGAGGGAGAATGTTTACTGTCAGGAACAGCCGATTGACAAAGAAAGGTTTCTGAGCTTCGACGCGGCTGTCCGGGGGGAATGGAATACGGTAAGGATTTACCAGCCCTCCCTTAACGTTGTGGCGAAGCTTGCATTGGGCGTCGCCGACGAGCCGCTGCTTTTCATCGTCCAGCAGATGATCACGGAGGGCGCGGAGAATATCGAACTCCTGCGTCTATGTAATTTATCAAGGATCAAAGCGGAATCTTACAAAAAGCTTTTCCTTGGTTACATCGACAAAATCAAGAGCTATGGGATCAAGGTCAGCGACGATGGCGTCAACACGGCGGAAGGAGATTTCCCGACGGCGGTAAAAACCAGAAAAGCGTATGAGGAGAAGACCAACGCGGTCGCCTGGCAGTACAGAGCGCTGACAGAACGGGATCTGCTCGATATGGAAAAGGGCTCGGTCGTCACCGTCGGCAGGAGATGTATCGTCACGTCCCTGGCTGTCGACGCGGCAAGGCGGAAGGAGATACAAATTTGTCGTGAAGGAGAAGGAAGATGATTTTAGCAAGAGTCATGGGCCAGATATGGTCAACAAGGAAAGAGGAAGCTCTCCGGGGCATAAAATTTCTGGTTGTTCAACCGGTCAATCTGACTTTTGATCCTGAAGGCGGCGTCAAAGGAATTCATAACTTCGGCAACACCATGATCGCCGGAGATAAAATCGGGGCGGGGGAAGGTGAAATCGTGATGGTTGCCACCGGATCCTCCGCAAGACAGGCGGAAGGGGATACCCATCTGCCCATTGACGCAAATATCGTCGGGATCATTGATTCGGAGATGTTTAAATAATGGAGCGAGAAGAAATCATTCGTAAAATTGAGGCCGGCGGAGTGGTAGGCGCCGGCGGCGCCGGCTTTCCGACCCACGTCAAGTATAAAACCGAAGCGGACACGGTCATCGCGAATCTCGCGGAGTGCGAACCGCTGCTCCGCGTCGACCAGCAGCTTGCGGAACGGAACGCGGAAGAATTGGTCGCAGGCCTTGGCATAGCCATGGAAGCCGTATCCGCGCGGGAAGGAATCATCGCGGTCAAGGAAAAATACCACAGGGCCGTCGACAGGCTCCGCCCTCTGCTGAAGGGCGGGATGCAGATCGAATATTTAAAGGATATCTATCCTGCCGGCGACGAATTCATGACCATTAAAATGACCACGGGCAAGACGGTGCCCCCGGGATCCATTCCCATTTCCATCGCGGCGGTGGTGAGCAACGTCCAGACGCTGATCAACGTTGCCGGCGCCATAGAAGGCAAACCGGTGATTCACCGGACCATCACGGTCACGGGGAACGTGAAGAATCCCGTTACGGTTACGGTTCCCATCGGCGTGACCTACCGGCAGCTGCTTGAAAGGACGGGCAATACGGTCAGCGACGAGGACGCTTATATCGACGGCGGCCCCATCATGGGCAAAATGCTGGATAGCTTGGACAGCAGTGTGACGAAGACCAGCGGCGGGTTGGTGGTCCTGCCGAAGGAGCATCCATTGATCAGGATCAAGACCCAGCCCATGTCCCAGATCCTGCGGATCGCCAAGACTGTCTGCGAACAGTGCCAGCTGTGCACGGACCTGTGTCCCCGGAACATCATCGGGCACAGGGACCTGAAGCCTCATATGACCATCCGGGCCGTAAACTACGGCAGAATGACGGAAAGCCAGGTCATAAAGGGCGCCATGCTGTGCTCCGACTGCGGCGTATGCGAGCTATACGCCTGCCCTGTCAATATCTCCCCGCGGAGGGTCAACCAGGCCATCAAGCAGGAGCTCCAGAAGCAGGGCGTCAAATACGCCGGCGCCCCGGGTAAAGAAGACCCCGTATGGGAATCCCGCATGGTGCCGTCCAAGCAGATCGCAAAGAGGATCGGATTGAAGGATTTTTACTATCTGGAAGCTCCGCTGAAGGAAGGTATCCTGGAATTTGACCGGGTGCAGATCCCGCTGAAACAGCATGCGGGTACGCCCTGCGAGCCGGTGGTAAAGCCCGGCGACGCGGTGAACCGGGGAGACCTGATCGCGAAGATCCGGGAAGGTCAGCTGGGAGCCAATATCCATGCCAGCATCAGCGGAACGGTAACCGCGGTAAACGGCGAAGATATCATGATTGAGAAAAACGGTGGAACAACCGTTGAGAAAGGAGGCGCCAGCTGATGGACGTCACAGCGATAGGGATGGTGGAATTCAACAGCATCGTCCAGGGGATCGACAGCACCGACGCCATGTGCAAGGTGGCGGACGTCACGCTGCTCGTGAGCAAGACGGTCTGTCCGGGCAAGTATATCAGCATCGTTGCCGGGGACACCTCCGCGGTCCAGCAGTCAGTGCACGCGGGAGAGGATAAGGCGCCGGAATGCGTCGTGGACAGCTTTATCATTCCCAATATCCATAAATCCCTGATTCCGGCCATTGCGGGCACGGCGGGCGTCGATCACGTCAAGGCGGTGGGGCTCATCGAATGCTTCAGCGCCGCCACCCTGATGGAGGCGTCGGACCTGGCGCTGAAAACGGGAGAAGTGGAGCCGCTACGCCTCCATATCGCCTTCGGCATCGGCGGTAAGGCCTATGTGGTTTTAAGCGGCGACGTGGCCGCGGTAAAGGCAGCGGTGACGGAGGGCAGCAATCTGGCGGCGGGAAGAGGCCAGCTGGTGCGGAGCATCGTCATTCCGAAGCCCCACCCGATGCTGGTGGAGAACCTTATATA
>DATMXY010000160.1:0-3106 GCA_035561275.1 Anaerovoracaceae bacterium
TTGATCAATTGAAAAAATATACCATAATATTTTTGATCGGAGCAGTCGGTTACGCGTCTTTGGAAGAACTGTTCCGGGGCTTTACCCACTGGACCATGTTTGTTGCGGGAGGGGTCGTGTTGGTGATTCTCTACTATGTAAATTCAAAAAATGAAAATGCCCCGCTTTGGCAGAAATGCCTCGCCGGAGCATTTATAATAACAATGGTGGAGCTTGCCATAGGTTGTATCGTCAATCTTTGGCTGGGTTGGAATGTCTGGGACTATTCCTCCTATTCCTTCAACTTTCTGGGACAGATCTGCCTGGCCTTTACAGCCTTATGGTTTTTTCTCTGCATTCCTTTGTCCTATTTTACCCGGTATCTGCACCTGCGCAGGTTCCGGATCCGGCAGACCAGATTCTAGCGGGATGCGCACGCCGTTGCGTAAAATTAACAAGCAGGGCCGCTCAGCGGTCCTGTAAGGAAACATAATCCTTCCTGGCTGAGACGCTCAGATAGGACGGACGGATGATCTTTCCGGCGTTGATGAGCTCCTCGATACGGTGGGCGCTCCAGCCGGCAATCCTTGCAATGGCGAAAATCGGCGTATAGAGTTCCAGCGGCAGGTCCAGCATACTGTAAACAAAGCCGCTGTAAAAATCGATATTGGCGCTGACGCCTTTGTAAATCTTCCGTTCCTCGGCGATGATCTTTGCCGCGAGCCGTTCCACAGAGGAATACAGACGGAATTCTTCCATTCTTCCCTTTTCCTCGGACAGGCTTTCAACAAAGCGTTTGAAGATATTCGCCCTGGGGTCGGAAAGGGAATAGACGGCATGGCCCATTCCATAAATGAGCCCCGCCTGGTCAAAGGCTTTTTTGTTGAGCAGATCCCGCAGATACGCAGACACCTGGTCTTCATCTTTCCAGTCGGTTACCGTTTTTTTCAGGTCTTCAAACATCTGAACGACTTTGATATTGGCGCCGCCGTGTTTGGGGCCTTTCAGAGAGCCCAGCGAAGCCGCCACCACGGAATAGGTGTCCGTACCGGAGGAAGAGACTACATGGGTCGTAAAGGTGGAATTATTTCCGCCGCCGTGCTCTGCGTGAAGGACAAGGGCGACGTCCAGGATCCTGGCTTCCAGTTCCGTATATTTTGAATCCGGCCGCAGCATGTACAAAATATTTTCCGCCGTGGAAAGCTCCGGGCTCGGCGTATGGATATAGAGACTGTCGCCCTCGAAATAATGCCGGTAGGTCTGGTAGCCGTAAACCGACAGCAGCGGAAAAACAGCGGTCAGCAGCAGCGACTGCCTCAGTACGTTGGGCAGGCTGACATCGTTGGCCTTTGAATCATAGGCATGGAGCGTCAGGACGCTCCTGGCCAGCGTGTTCATCATATCGGAAGTCGGCGACTTCATGATGATGTCCCGTGCAAAACTTGTAGGAAGCGTACGGTACTGGGCCAGCAGGTCACAGAAGTCCGCAAGCTGTTCCGGTGTCGGCAGCTTTCCGAAAATCAGCAGATAAGCCGCCTCCTCAAATCCGAACCGCTTCTCCCTGATGAATCCGTCCACAAAATCCTCTATGTCGATCCCCCGATAGAATAGTTTGCCCTCGCAGGGCGTCTTTTCCCCATCCACAATGTCAAATGCCTGGATATCAGAAATCTCCGTAAGGCCTGTCAGAACACCGTTGCCGTTCAGATCCCTGAGTCCTCTGTTCACCTTGTATTTTGTGTAAAGTTCCGCGTCAATGGTGCTGTTTTCCAGGCACAATTGCGTCAACTCCAGAATCTCCGGCGTAATCTCCGAATACTTCCCGTCCAGTGTGTTGAATTTGTACTCCAGCATTTGTATCCCCCTCCCAATTTTTTTGATGGTCTGTTTGCCGCTCAATTTGCAGCTTCTGAGCCTATACCCCTTCTGAGCCCGTACCCCTCAGGCACCGAATTGAACGTGTAAGTTCTGAATAGTATAGCACAAAAAAATATGCGGTACAATAAATTTGAATCAGGCAAAGGCTGGAAACTGTTGAAACAGGTAAAGACTGGAAACCGTTTGAAACAGGTAAAGACTGGAAATATTTGCGGCAGGCGGCAGGCGAAAGCCGGAACAGCCAGTTTTCCTCCTTGAACGTCAATCAAAAAACAAAAAACCACCAGCCCCCGATTATACGCAGGCCGGCAGTTCTGTTTTCTATCGACTTATTTGATTTGAATTGCCATGTTTTTTTAGATGTATGTGATTTGATATTCTACCGGCACTTCAAAGAAACTGTCCGGCGCCGTTTTGTCCACCGCGACGATGTTCATGATCATGTCCTCTTTGTTGATCCGCGCCTCCATTTTCACCAGTTCTTTTTCTTTAAAATACAGTTTCAGACGGGACGACGCCGTAGAATATTCCTCGCAGACCAGGCCGCCTTCCGTTTTACTCCCTATGTAAGCCATACCATTCGTATCGATCCTCTCCGGGCTGCCCTTCTCAGGGTTCACGTCCCAGCTTATGATGGTTTTGTCCGTATGATTCATCATATAGACTTTATCATCCCTGACGACGGTCGCCCTGTCGCTGGCGATGAGCGCGATATTGCCGCCGGATACGGCATAGGTCGTTTCCACTTCATAAGGCTGCCCCTCGTAAACCGTCGTGGTTTTATACCTGATCACATAGTTTCCGGATTTCAGGGTTTTGATAAAATCCGTAGCCAAACGGTTTTCAAGGTCCGCTATGAGGGCAACGTCTGCGGCGGCCTCTGCGGCGCCTTCATCGCTGTTGGCGTCTGCGGAGTCCTCTTTTCCTGTTTCCTTCTGTTCCGTTTCTTTTTCCTGATTTTTCGGTTCTTCCTGAGCCGTCTCCGATTTCCCCCCGATCAGGCCGTTATCTTTAAAGACTTCTCCGGCGATTCTGCTCCCGGCAAATAGGATCAAAATCAACAGGATTATTCCTGCTATCACCAGATTCCTTTTTTTGATTTTTTTAATCCTTGCCAACTGGAACAGGCTTGGTCTTTTTTTCTTTTCCGGCCCTTCTACCTGTAAAAATCGTAATTTCATATAAAACTTCCTGTGAATATTGCGCCTGCAATCGTCTATAATACCTGCCGTATCATTTCACCTGTAAT
>DATMXY010000161.1:0-5585 GCA_035561275.1 Anaerovoracaceae bacterium
ACCATGACAAGGGCTTTGCACGAGACGTTCCAGCAGGCGGAGCTGATATTGAGCGGCAAATCCCATATGGCATTTTTCTCCCAACAGCTCGCGCTGAGCATGAGGGTCCGCCATTGAAACCATCTTAACGCCCCGGTCAAAAGCTTTCCCTATATAATCGGCCAGAGCACCCGTAAGGGAGCCAAGCGCGGCATGGACGGCGTCGGGGCGACGAAGCAGCCATGCCGGAAGCTTTGGGGATGAGATTTGGGCCAGCAAAGAATAGGGCGCGCTCACATTCAAAAGCACATTGTGCGCCTCCGAACGCCGTTCGATTTCCGCCAGCAGATCCCGGATGACAGGTTTGTCCGGCAGATAGGGGATATCGCGCAGCTGCTCAGGAGCCCTAATCTGAGGGATCACCTCCCAAAAGCCGCTGGCCGTGGCCCGCGTCTGCGCGCCCAGGGCCCGGGCTTCAGCGGCAAAATCATCCGGGAGAGTCAGAAAGAGGCTGTCTTCGGTCCTGACTGCGTTTTCCCCGGTGGCGCAGTAAAGACCTGGTATTTTATTCGGTGAGTGGTGAATGACGGCCCGCATACTCAAAACCCCAGGGAAGCAATAAACAGTTTTTCAAAGTCGGGAGTGTCGGCAAGTTCGACCTTATCCACTTTTAAAGCCATTTCCCGCATTCCGGCGCGAAAGCCGGTGTTCAGCAGGAAAGCCGCAGCGCCCGACTGCGAAGTGTTGCCTACAAATCGCACCTTGCCCGCAAAAGTAGGAGGGATCAAGCCAATGTTCAACAGACTGCTTTCGCACAGATGATAACCGAAGGAGCCGGCGATCAGGACTTCGTCGACAAAGGTCTCGGGAATGGAGAGCTTGGCCAGCAAGGCCGTGATGCCTGAGCGGATAGCTCCTTTCGCAAGTTGGACCTGCCGGATATCCCGCTGGGTGATAAAGACATCATCGGTGATAAAGAACGCGAATTTGCCTTCATGCCTGCGCATCGCGGCTTTGAGCGGCTCGGCATACCCGCCCTGGTCGGGGCTTACAAAACGGCCGTTTTTGCCGACCACTCCGCTGCGTACGAGTTCACCCACAATATCCAACAGCCCGCTGCCGCAGATACCAATAGCCCTGGCTCCGCTAATAGTTTTATAGGCCGGCCGGCCGTCGCCGTCGATCTGAAACTGCTCCACGCTGCCCGGAACAGCGCGTGCGCCGCAGACGATGTTCATTCCCTCAAAAGCCGGACCGGCGGCGGTGGACGTTGCGGCCAGACGGCCGCCCTGCGCCAATACGATCTCACCGTTGGTGCCGATGTCGATAAACAATGTCGCACCGGCTTTTTGTTCCAGACGCGAAACAAGTATTCCGGAAGTAATATCCGCTCCCACAAAGGCCGATATGATAGGGGGAAGATAGATCTGCCCAAACGGGGAAAGCCCGAGGGAGGTTGCCGGGATATGCTCCCCTCCGATTATATTGAGAATGTAAGGATATTTTCCTAAAGGAGCCGGATCAACGCCGGCGGCGAGATACAGCATGGTAGTGTTGCCGCTGTAGACAACCTCGTAGACATGCCGGGGATTGATTTTCGCCGTCTGGATCAGGCGGTCGCGCAGGGATGAAAAAGCGGAAAGAAAAGCCTCGTGCAGCGTCTGCAGGCCGCCCTCCTGCGCGGCAAAATGAATGCGGGTCAGTACATCCTGCGCATAGGTGCTTTGCGGATTGAGCATACTTTCGGAAGCAAGCCGCTCTCCGGTAGGCAGGTGAATCAATTCCGCCACCAGAGTAGTGGTGCCTATGTCCAGCGCGATGCCATAAGCGTACTCCGTGGTATCTCCAGGTTCTATCCCCAGCAGGGTCTCGCCTCCGAAAACCTTTGTGACATCGCCACCCGCGCGTTTGGTTATGTAAGGGTCGCCCGCATAATCGAAGGATTCACCTTCAGCAAGGATGTTCAGCCTGCGGTTCTCATCAGCCTTGCTGTGAACGATCACTTCGATATCGCCGTATACACTGGTCTGGCAGGCCAGTACATAACCTGCCGCCCGGTCGACTTGAGAGAGGTGGTTATCGCTGCTGTCATTCACGTGGTCAAGCTGCGCGGCGTCTAAAAGACGGACACTGCATTTCCCGCAGGTGCCGACGGCGTTGCAGGGGGATTCTATTTCGATATTTGCGGCGCGGGCGGCTTCCAGTATCGTGGCGCCGGGAGCTACCGTGATATTGAGATTCTGTTTGATAAAACTTATGGTTGGCATGGAGTCACTCCTAAAAAATCATTCGGCTGTGACAGCCCGGGTGAGAGCTTTGATATTGTTCAGAGGCGTAGAAGTGCTCAGACCGCAGGCCGGCGCTATGATATCGATTTCGTTGGCCCTCAGTCTTTGTGCGGCCGTTCGCACCGAGTCTTCTTCACCGGATTGCAGCAAATAAGTGCTTACGTTGCCCATGACGGTTACGCCGTCAAGCTCCGATTTGAGCCGCTTTAAGCTGACCAGCGCATCTACGCTCAAAGCATCGCCGTCCAGCTTTGCCAGCAGGGGTTTGATCATTTTAACATCCCCGCAGATGTGAACGATTACCGGCACGCCAAGCCCATGTACGGCTTCTGCCAATCTGTTCAAATACGGTACGGCGAACTCGTCAAAAAACCTGGGGCCCAGAATCTCCCCGGTTGCAGTGGGGTCGGCGATAGCTATGACCGATGCGCCGTTTTCTGCCAGAAGGCGGGCATAATCGGTTAACTGATCGGTTACATAGTCCATGACCCGGTGCGCGGCGGCCCGGTTTTTTCTTAACTGCTTCAAAAAGGTCATGGGATCCACGATGGAGGCGGCGGTGCTGACCGGACCGGTCACGCTGCCGATGACCGGAATGTCAGGGTATCGTTTGGAAAGCTCCGCGACCGACTGAATGACCACGCCTGCGCGCGGGCTTCTGGCCACCGCGCCGCGGGGGAGATACTCCACCGTTTCGACGCCGCCAAATTTCTCCCGCTCAATCTTGGGTTCGCACTCCAAAGTTCCGAAGTTGATTTCACTGCCCAAAGCTTCAGCCTCCACCGTCATACAGAATGGCAGGCCGATATTTTCGAAGCCGGTCAGTTCCTGCACATCCGCCGCCAGGCTGGCCATAAGCCGCCAGTCGCTGTGGGCGGCGGGTAGAGTATGCCCGGTGGCATTCATTACATCGACGATGGCCGCATTCATCATGCCGCCGGGGCAGATGACCGGCGGCCGTTCCACCGGCTGCTTGCCCAGTGTCCGGATCAGTCGTTCTCTTGGAGAAAAGGCGTCGTTCAAGTAGAAAGGCCTCCTTCCTGCTTATCGCGCGGCGACTGCCGAACTGAGCAGGTCTTCGATCAGCACCAATCCACCGTCAAAACCAGTGTACCCGCGCCCGAGCACGGCGCGGTTTGATACGGGGAAACTGACGCTCAGGTGCGGCGCGCCGATTTTTGAAGCCACCGACCGCTCCAGGGAACTGCCTATAACAAAAGCGGGGGCGATGGTCTCCGCATATTTGTCCGGCGCCCGCTTGGGGTACAGCTCGTTGATATACCTGATCACTTCGCTGGCGTTGGTGTCAAAAACCACCCTTGGGCTTTGGAGAGGAGCGGCGGCAGTGAGCTTTTTCGTGATCTGCTCCTTCTGCTCCTCCACCAGCACGTCAGTGAATTGAGTGATGACCGGAATCCAGCCCAGGTCGTCCAGCAAAAAGCGGGTGATGGAAACAGCATAGTTCACATCTGCCACGATTACAGCATATTTCTGCAGGTCCGCATCATTATAAACATCCGCCAGCGGCTCCAGATATTTGTAATATTTTAAGTTTTCCTCGCGGATAACCGCTTCCACGTCAACATCAAGCCGGAGCGTCTTAGCGACGTCTCTGAGCAGTTCTTCGCTGGCGGTTGGGCCTATGGGAAGGGTGGCGGTGATGTAGGGAACCCCGTGGACTTCCTCATAGGTTTTGGCGGTATCCAGGCCGTATACGTCGGAAAGCACGATATTGAGTTCGGCGGCAGATGAATTCCGGACGTTATCCAGCGTATCCTCATAAGTGAAGAAGGTGTTGACCTCAACCCCCAGCTTCTGCAGAAGACGCCGGACGCCGGTCAGGTTCCCGCGCCAGAAGGCGTCCATATACGGTACGATGCCCAGGATGTTCACACTGCCTTTTTTAGTGGGAACACCTTCTTTTACATATTGTTGGGCAATAGCCGAAAGGACGAGATCATAACCGTAATAGGAATTTCCTTTGAAACCGCCGGTGTTGGCCGCGACGATATCCACCCCTTGATCGGAAAATTCCGAGGCGACAGCATGTATATCGTCGCCGATTATTTCAGTGACGCAGCCGGTGAGGATCACATACAACCGTCCGTCCATCAGCTCCAGCGTCGTTTTGACCTGCTCCTGGAGTCGGCTGGCTCCTCCGAAAATCACGTCGTTCTCTTCCACATTGGAACTGGGAACCGCCAGGCCGCCGCAATAACCGCCAACCTGCAGAGCGGAACCTCCATTCTGCGCCCAAGCGATACTGCCCGCGCAGCCGATGGCGCAGTGCAGAATAGGGATGGTTTCAGGCAAAGCCTCCAATGTGGAAAGCGCGCCGCCCAGGGAACAAAAATAGCGGGGGCGTTCTATATAGCTGCTCATAGAGCTGTTTCCTCCTTTGATATGTAATCCTCCGGTACATCCAGTCCGGACTTAATGTAGCTAAAGGGGTTTTTGCCGTACCAATCCTCTTTATAGGGCAGCTGGACATATTTGCTCAGATTACGGTTAAACGCCGGGTTGGCCAGTTGCCTGTAAAGCCTGCGGGCCAGTTCAAAGGCTCCGCGATAGCCTATATAAGCAAGACCTGAGTTGTAAATGGTATGTGAAGGAATGCCAAGTTTTGTGGCAGTGGAGTTATCGTTCCAATGGCCCAGGAAAAGGTCGGGCTTTATGGCCTTGAGCAGATTGGCCTCTTCAAAGGGCTGGACGTTGGCGATGTTGACGATCAGATCCTCGCTGGCGTTTTTCAGCAGCTTTTCATATTCCACGTTGGCGAATTCATCATGGTGGAACGAGCGGATGCCGGCGATCTCGAACCCCAAATCGTGCAGCAGATTGGCGGTAGCCAGGGCGCGGAATTCTCCGGCGCTGATAAACACGCGCTTCCCTTTGAAAAACGAGCGGTATTGGTCAAGAGCGGCGTTAAGCTCCGCGGTTTCACGCGCGATCAACTGCTCGGCGACATCGCTCTTGTTAAGGTGGGCCGCAACATCGCGTATCCATTCGCTGGTATTTTCAATGCCAATCGGCATGTGCCGGATAATATAAGGCACGCCATACTCTTCGCGCAGATACTCAAGCAAGTAGTCGTCGTGGGTTGGGCAGGTGCTGACGGAAAGCCCGGCATATTTCAGGGTATATGCCTTGGCGGTATCGGCAAATGTCGGGAAAACATTGACAGTCTGATCCAATACGTTCAGATAACGGGTCAACTCTTGCTCGTCGGCAAGCCCCATGGAGGAAACGGTAAACAGGTTGACCGTATGCTTCTTTTGGTAAGACAGGCGTTCCTCATACAGATCATCCTTGATGATA